>JBNMLY010000154.1:0-4695 GCA_050875065.1 Otoolea sp.
GTGGAAGATCACGGATGAGGATTGGCGAAACCGTGAAAAATGGGATGCGTACGAACAGGCTGTTAACGAGATGCTGGTGCGGACATCCACGACGTATGCACCGTGGACGATCGTAGAAGGAAATTCTAAATATTATGCGCGCGTCAAAGTACTGGAAACCGTCGTCGAGGCGATGGAGAAGAAGATCCGGGAGGTGCGAAAATTTCGTGGATGAATGTCTTGCGGGACTACGTTTAGATAAAATTTTTTGAATTCGAAAAAGGGTTATTTCTTGATAGCAGGCGAGGGAAAATGCTTCATGGCGTGGCAATTTTACAAAGATATAATGCAGTAACTGGATACAAAGGTAGAGAGGAGACAGACCGAATGGAAGAGACAGCAAAAGAGCGCACACTTGCATTTATGGAAAAACATGTTGGAGATCCGACCCCGATGGAATTATTTCATATGCATGTGAGGCATGTGGGAATCAATACAAAATCGGAAAATGAAGCGTGGGAGATTGCTGAAACACTGGCACGCCTGATGGGATTGATGCCGCGTGAGACGGAGAAAGCAGTATTCAGCGGCGAACTGACGGAAAATATGAAAGTAGAAAGTCACGGAACCTGCGGCCATATCGGATTTGGTGTGAATGACTGTGAGGCGGCGATCAAGTATTTTGTGGACCGCGGCATGACGCTTCGGGAGGAAACCAAGCGGTTTGATGAGCAGGGGCGCTGTATTTTCGTCTATTTTAGAGAAGAAGTCGGCGGGTTTGCGATTCATCTGGTACAGGACTAATGCGTCAACCGATATAAAAACGAAAAGGATAGTTATATGAAAAAGATAATCGTGATCGGCGGTGGTGCAGCCGGTATGGCAGCCGCGATTGCCGCAGCAGAAAATGACTGCGCGGTAACGATCTATGAAAAAAATGAGAAGTTGGGTAAAAAGATTTATATCACGGGAAAGGGACGCTGCAATGTGACGAATGACTGTGATATGGATGGTCTGTTTGACAGTGTTGTCACAAACGGCCGCTTTTTGTACAGTGCGTTTTACGGATTTACGAACCAGGATATGAAAGATTTTCTGGAGGCAAATGGCTGTCATGTGAAGGTAGAGCGTGGCAACCGCGTCTTTCCGGTGTCTGACCGGGCATCGGATGTAACGTCAGCGCTGGCGAAACGGCTGCGGGAACTGCACGTGAAAGTGGAGTTGAATCAGGGTGTTAAAGAACTGTGGCTGGAGGATGGAGCTTTAAAAGGTGTGATTCTGGCACAGGGAGGGAAAAAAGATTCTTACATAGCCGCGGATGCGGTGATCGTGGCGACAGGCGGCCTCTCCTACCCAACGACCGGCTCAACTGGAGACGGCTACCGGTTTGCAGAGGCGGCAGGCCACAAGGTGACAGAACTTTCACCGGCTCTGGTTCCGTTTGAGACGGAGGAAGATGTGAGGGAGCTGCAGGGACTGGCCCTGCGGAATGTGGAAGCGTGCGTTTTAAATGGAAAGAAAGAGGTTTACCGGGAGTTTGGCGAGATGCTGTTTACCCATTATGGCGTTTCGGGGCCGGTACTCCTGAGTGCGAGCAGTTATGCGGCGAAAAAGCTGAAAAAAGGTCCGCTGACCCTGACGATCGATCTGAAACCGGCGCTTACCATGGAACAGCTTGATGCGCGGATTCTGCGTGATTTTGAGACGGAGAAGAATAAACAGTTCAAGAATGCGTTGAATCATCTGTACCCGTCAAAGCTGATTCCGGTTATGATCCGCCGCAGCGGCATCGAACCGGAAAAGCAGGTCAACGCTGTGACGAAGGAAGAGCGGAGGCGGCTGGCGGAGGTCACAAAGTGTTTTACCCTGACGTTGACCCGGCTGCGTGGATTTAATGAGGCGATCATCACCCAGGGTGGTGTGACGGTAAAAGAAGTCAATCCGTCTACGATGGAGTCGAAGAAGCTTCCGGGGCTTTATTTTGCCGGTGAGGTGCTGGATCTCGATGCGGTTACGGGCGGCTATAATCTGCAGATCGCATGGTCAACCGGCGTGCTTGCAGGGCGGAGTGCGGCCGAGAAAGTGTAAAACTGTAACCAATGGAAGCGTTTCTGCGAAGAAACAGAAGTATTAGTAACATAAAATGGCAAAAAGTGAAATGTATAATGAAAGAACGCTTTATGTCAATGATTATAATGAAAAAGGGGAAACGAAATGCCGATTAATATAGCGATTGATGGACCAGCCGGAGCTGGAAAAAGCACAGTGGCAAAGAAACTGGCGGAAGATTATGGATATATTTATGTAGATACGGGGGCGATGTATCGGGCGATGGCGCTGTATTTCCTGCGTCAGGGTATCGACAGCCGTGACGAGGCGGCGATCGGACGTGCCTGTGAGACAGTTTCGATTTCATTGGACTATGAAAACGGGGTTCAGCAAGTCTATTTAAATGGAGAAAATGTCAGCGGCGAAATTCGGACAGAGGCAGTTGGAAATATGGCTTCGAATACGTCTGTTTATGCGCCAGTCCGCAAAAAACTGATGGAGATGCAGCGAGAATTGGCCGGACGCCGGGATGTGGTGATGGATGGACGGGATATCGGAACGGCGGTTCTGCCGGATGCAACGCTGAAAGTATATCTGACTGCGAACAGCCGCGTGAGAGCTGAACGCCGTTACAAAGAGCTGAACGAGCGCGGGGAGAACTGTTCCCTGGAGGCGATCGAGCAGGATATCATCGGGCGCGATTACCGTGATATGCACCGGGAACTGTCACCGCTTAAGCAGGCTGAGGATGCCATTTTGCTGGATACTTCTGAGCTAAGTTTTGAGGAAGTAATGCAGGAAATGGAAAAGTTAGTTGAGGCGGCGAAGAAAAAGCAGGCGTAAGACTTTGATGGCTGTCAGGGAAAAACGGTAGTCAAAAAGCAAAGCGCAGAGAAAAAGAAGATGGGCGGTTTACAAAACTGTCGGGGAAAGTTCTGGAAAGGGGCGGCAGCAAAATGAGACGATTAAGGCAAACATGGATCGCCGCGGCGCTTGGGATGAGTGTCTGGATGACCGCCTGTACAGGCGTGGCACCTAGAACGGCCGCGCAGGAAAGAACGGCTGACGGAGAGAATCAGGGAACAAACCGTGAGGTTGTGGCAGAGAATGATCAGACGCAGGAGCAGCCCAAGCGGGAAAAACCGCAGGAGACGGAGCGGACGGAGCCGATCACGATCGAGCCAATACAGGAAACACTCAATATGACACATTTTGACAACTGTACCTTTGCGGCTGGTTTCACACCGCAGAAGATTCATCAAGATGGAAGTAATATTATCATTACATTGACAGTGTATGATTATGAGCAGTTTCATAAGACAGATATTGATGAGATGCGGGTGGGGGACACACTGCTCATTGATGGGAAAGAATGTCTAATTACTTCGATTGACCGTCAGGAATCCGGAAAGATTGAAATCAATGGCGGTTTGGCGCGAGGGGGAGAAGAACTAAGAATGGTAGAGGCGAATTCTTTTTATGAGTCGGAGATGGCCGTCGGAAGAAGCTATCATAAGCTGGGAGAGGTTACTTTGCAGATGGATGAGAACTTTGCCCTGACAGATGATTTTGATCCAGATACGCCGCCGCAGGTATATACCGCAGAAGAACTCTATGCGGTTCATGACCGGCTGAGTGGAGAATTTAAGCCGTATAACACGGCGGTGACGGTGAAGGATGAGAAAATCATTTCGATTTACCGGAAGTTTATGCCGTAAAAGATATAAAACATTTGAAAAGAGAGCACCTTTTGTCCGGATGAGATTGGATGAAAGGTGCTTTTTTATCTCATAGGAAAATGCGTCCTATGAAACAAAAAAGCTCCGCGTGGATGCGCACTCGCGCGAAGAGAAATCATGGTGCAAGCGATCGCGCTCGGCGCGAGAATGCGTTAAGGCACATTCTTTGCTCATTATTTAATTCTCGGGATAAATTGACTTTTGAGCGTCTCCCATCTATAATGGAACAAGCTGATACAGACAGGAGGTGCCGCTGCCTGTGCCGAGTTGGTCGAATTTCTTTGACTGGCGCGGGCATGGACAGGGGGTAAAAGGGAAACAGGTGAAAATCCTGTGCGAACTCGTCACTGTAAACTGGAGAGTGACGCCGCAGATGCCATTGCGAAAGTGAGAAGGCGCGGCGTGTGCGATGACCCAAAAGTCAGGAAACCTGCCTGCTGCCGTTTATGTATCAGTCGAAACTATTTTTGTGCGAGTCACACAAGGAGGAAAACATGAGAAAAAACAAAAAAGTAGTTGTAAGTGCAGCGGCAGTTACGATGTCCGTATTGCTTGGAGCCTGCAGCGGCAGCACATCCAGCCAGGCAACCTCGACGGAGGCAGCTTCTGAGGCAGAGACTAAGGCGGCTGAGAGTGCAGATGCCGATCAGGAAGCGGCTGATAAGGTTGCAAAACTGATCGATGACATTTATGTACAGGAGCGCACCGATGACACGGACGCACAGTGCAAAGCAGCCAAAGAGGCGTGGGACGCACTGACTGATGCGCAGAAAGAGCTGGTAGAGGGCGAAAACGCGGATCCGGATTACTTTGGCCGTGATACCGGCGATGCAAGCCTGGACGATCCGCGCACTCCGGATGAGATTGGCGACAAGGAGATTCTGGTAGTCAGCTTTGGTACTTCTTTCAACGACAGCCGTGTGAAAGA
>JBNMLY010000155.1:0-4676 GCA_050875065.1 Otoolea sp.
CGGGAAAATCGAGCTGCGCCTGTCGGATGGACTGGAGAAATTGAAGGCGGGTGAGGCGGATACGGTCGTGATCGCCGGAATGGGCGGTAAGCTGACCTGCCGGATTCTGGAACAGGGCCGCCATGTGTGGGAGAATTGGAGCGAGGGAAGAGAACGCCTGATCCTGTCACCGCAGTCGGAACAAGATGAAGTGCGCCATTTCCTGGAAGAACAGGGATTTTCGATCCTTCAGGAAGCGATGCTGATGGATGAAGGGAAATATTACATAGTGATCGAAGCAACCCGCGGTGCGATGCAGCCGGGAAGAGAGCAGGACTACCGCTTTGGATCCGATTTGATCCGGAAAAAAGATCCGGTGCTGCTTGCGTATCTGGAGAAAGAGGAGAAGATGACGCGGCAGGTGCTGGCCGGACTTGCGGAAAATAACGGTCAGAACCAGAAAAAAGATTCAGAAGCAGGTGAGCCGGGCGAGACGGCTGTCAGCCGCCGCACCGCGCGAATCAACGAATTGACCGCCTATCTGGCGCTGATAGAGGAGACGAGACATGAAATGCAGTGAAATTATCAAGATATTGGAAGCACTTTCGCCGCGCAGCATGGCGTGTGACTGGGACAATCCGGGACTTCTGGCGGGGCGCAGCGAGAAAGAAGTGAAGACGATCTTTCTGGCGGTGGATGCCACCGATTCTGTGATTGAGCAGGCAGAGCAGGCAGGTGTGGATATGATTTTGACGCACCATCCGCTTATTTTCAAGGGAATCAAGCAGGTATCCGATCAGAATTTTATCGGCAGAAGAGTTCTGAGGATGATTCAGGATGATATTTCCTACTATGCGATGCACACGAATTTCGATGCAGCGCCGGGATGCATGGCCGATCTGGCAGCGGAGAGGCTGGGACTGACCGATTGCGAAGTTTTAGAAAAAATGGGTGAGACCGGGGACGGTACTTCCTATGGAATCGGATGCACCGGACAGTTTGAACAGCCGATGACGCTGCGGGCAGCCGCCGAGCGGGTTAAGGAAGCGTTTGGACTGCCGTATGCGGCGGTGTTTGGAGAGCTGGATGGCGAGGCGGTAATTCAGAAAGCGGCGGTCTGCCCGGGCGCGGGCGGAAGCACAATGGGGGAGGCGCTGGCAGTCGGAGCGCAGGTCTATATCACAGGTGATATCAGCCACCATGAGGGAATCGACGCGGTCGCACAGGGCATGGCGGTCATCGACGCTGGACATTATGGAATCGAGCATATTTTTACCGAATTTATGGAGGGATATCTGACGGAGAAGCTGGGAGATACCGTGAAGGTTGTGAGGGAAAGGCCGGCGTTTCCGATTCAGATCGTTTAAGTAAGAAAATAAAACAGAATAGGGAGGAAATTTTATGCCGGAGGTACGGATTGGAAGTGAAGTAAGGGCATATCCACAGGGAACTGCTTATGCGGATATTGTAAATGAATATCAGAAGAAGTATGAAAATGATATTCTGTTGGTTTTGGTGGATGGGCGTCTTCGGGAACTTCATAAAACATTGCACAAAGACTGCCAAATCGAGTTTATCACGGCGACCGATACGGCGGGGTATCTGGCGTATCAACGAAGTGTGGTTTTTCTGATGATGAAAGCCTTTCAGGATGTGGCAGGCAAGGAAAATGTGAAAAATATAACAGTTTGCTTTTCGGTAGAAAACGGACTGTATGTGGAAGTGGATGGCAAGATAGATCTGAATCAGGGGCTGTTAGACCGTGTGAAAGCCGAGATGAAACGGCTGGTGGGATTGGATATGCCGCTGCAGAAGCGGAGTGAGAATACGGATGAGGCGATGGAGCATTTCCATAGTCGGGGAATGTATGATAAGGAACGCTTATTCTATTATCGGCGGGCGTCTCGGGTAAATATTTACCGGCTTGGCGATTACGATGACTATTTTTATGGATATATGGTCAAGAGTACCCGTTACCTCAAATATTTTGATTTACAGATGTATGAGGATGGATTTATCTTGCGTCTGCCGGATAAAAAGCAGCCAAAGGTAATTCTGCCGTTCCATCCGCAAAAGAAACTTTTT
The DNA here is from genome assembly GCA_050875065.1 of Otoolea sp. Taxonomy (GTDB): domain Bacteria; phylum Bacillota; class Clostridia; order Lachnospirales; family Lachnospiraceae; genus Otoolea. The sequence continues at coordinate 2,065 of JBNMLY010000155.1, forward strand.
GATGTTCAGCAGGAGGCAGAGAAGCTGGGACATAAACTCGGCGTATTTGATGTAGGGACACTCAACGATACGATTGCGCAGGGGCGCATGAGTGAGTTGATTTTAATGCAGGAGGCTCAGCAGGAAAAGAAGATCGGAGATATAGCGGAACAGATTTGCAGAAGCGGACGCAAACTGGTTATGATTGCGGGACCATCTTCTTCTGGAAAGACAACCTTTTCTCATCGTCTGTCGATTCAGCTTGGCGCGCTGGGCTTGAAACCGCATCCGATCGCAGTGGATAATTATTTTGTGGATCGTGAAAACAGTCCGCGGGATGAGAATGGAAATTATGATTATGAGGCGTTAAGCTGCATTGATGTTAAGCAGTTTAATGAGGATATGGAGGCACTTCTGGCGGGGAAACGTGTGGAACTGCCGGTTTACAACTTTATCAAAGGCAGACGGGAGTATAAAGGCGATTTCCTACAGCTTGGAGCGGAAGATATCTTGGTAATCGAAGGAATCCATTGCCTGAATGATGAGTTATCATATTCACTTCCGCGTGATAAAAAATTTAAAATCTATATCAGCGCATTAACACAGCTAAATATCGACGATCATAACCGGGTTCCAACGACAGATGGACGCCTGATCCGCCGGATGATCCGCGATGCGAGGACGCGCGGCGCGTCGGCGCAGGACACGATTCGGATGTGGGATTCTGTCCGCCGCGGTGAGGAGCAAAATATTTTCCCGTATCAGGAGGAGGCGGATGCGATGTTTAACTCGGCGCTTTTGTATGAGCTTTCAGTGCTTAAACAGTATGCGGAGCCGCTTTTGTATGGGATTCCGCGTGATTCGGCGGAATATCTGGAAGCGAAACGGCTGCTTAAATTCCTGGGATATTTTCTGGGAATCAGTAGCGAGCAGGTGCCGCACAATTCGATTGTGCGTGAATTTATTGGCGGAAGCTGTTTTAAGGTATGATAGACTGGACAAACGCCTGAAAATATGGTAAAGTTACAATGTTTTGAGTAAGACAGATGGTCGCGGCTGCAGAGACGAAAGGCTGCAGGTGAGGAAAGTCCGGGCTTCATAGGGCAGGATGCCAGATAACGTCTGGTGGAGGCGACTCCAAGGACAGTGCAACAGAAATGTACCGCCCGGTTTACCGGGTAAGGGTGGAAGGGCAGTGTAAGAGACTACCGCCCGGCTGGTAACAGCCGGGGCACATGTAAACCCCATCCGAAGCAAGACCGAACAGAGAGCGCAAGGCGGCCCGTCTGCTCTCGGGTAGGTCGCTTGAGCCTGCTGGCGACAGCAGGACTAGATAGATGACCATTCAACGACATAACCCGGCTTACCGTTTTGCTCAAAGCATTTAAGAGGGCTGTTGCCGAATGCAGATACCGGAGGGCGTCTTTATTCGGCAGCAGCTCTTTTTTTCTAGGTTCATTAGAACGTGCATTCCGTGAAATAAAAAATCTGTGAGAATGCGTAGATTCTTTGGTCGATAAGGATTTTCAGTCAGAGTTGGTTTGCTGAAATTGAAATGTATGACTGGATGTCAACGATGTGAAAGAAGAGATTCAGTTTACATACAAAAGAAAAGGGGGAAACTTTATGTTAGAAGGATTTGCATCACTCGTGGGTGCGATCAGCAACATTATGTACAGCTATCTGCTGATCATTATGCTGCTGGCCGTCGGGCTGTATTTCACACTCCGCAGCCGTTTCGCACAGATCCGCCTGCTTCCGGAATCGATCCGGGTAGTCGGAGAGAAGACAGACAGCAACTCTGTATCCGCATTTCAGGCGCTGATGGTATCGACGGCGAGCCGTGTCGGCACTGGAAATATTGTTGGTGTTGCCAACGCGATCGCGATCGGCGGTTACGGCGCGGTGTTCTGGATGTGGTTGATCGCGATTGTGGGCGGCGCGTCGGCATTTGTCGAGAGTACGTTGGCGCAGATTTACAAGAAGCGCGACGCTTCCGGCGGAAGCTACGGCGGCCCGTCTTACTATATCGAGGCGGCGCTGAAAAACCGTGTGCTGGGCGTTGTTTTTGCGATTGCACTGATTGCCACCTATGCTGGCGGTTTCAATATGCTGGCGTCCTTTAACCTGATTGACAGCATGTCGAATTACGGTTTCTACCATCAGCTTATGATGGGGGACAAGAGTCTGGTTCCGATGATCGGCGGCGCCGTTCTGGCGATTTTAGTTGGTGTCTGTATCATGGGCGGCGGAAAACGGATCGTCCGTATTACCGGTATCCTGGTTCCGTTTATGGGTGTTTTCTATATTTTGATGGCGATTGCGGTCATGATCTTAAATATCGGAAGACTCCCGGAGGTATTTGTTAATATCTTCTCCAATGCGTTTGATTTCAAGGCGATCTTCGGCGGATTTGCAGGTTCGGCGATGATGCAGGGAATCAAGAGAGGTCTGTATTCCAACGAGGCAGGTGTCGGTTCTGCACCGAACGCGGCGGCAGCAGCCAATGTCAGCCATCCGGTTAAGCAGGGACTGGTACAGATGCTTTCCGTATTCATCGATACGATCCTCATTTGTACGGCAACGGCGATGATGTGCCTCTGCACCGGCATCGTTCCGTCGGAAGAACTGAA
>JBNMLY010000156.1:0-4617 GCA_050875065.1 Otoolea sp.
GCTTAAAATTCGGTCAATCTGTTCCTGTCCGATGATCGAATATCCCTCTTTACCGATACCCGTATCATAAAACAGCTCGTTGATATCTTTCAGACGGCAGGCCGTTCCGTTGATCTTGTACTCACTCTCACCGGAGCGGTAGAGACGCCTTGACACCGTCACTTCATCGTACTCGATCGGAAGCTTGTGATCGGCATTGTCCAGCGTGATCGCCACATAGGCAAATCCCTGCGGTTTTCGAAGCTCCGTACCGGCGAAAATGACATCCTGCATCGTGCCGCCTCGAAGCTGCTTGCTTCTCTGCTCACCGAGCACCCAGCGCACGGCATCGGCCACATTGCTCTTGCCGCTGCCGTTTGGTCCGACGATACCTGTGATTCCGTTGTGGAACTCAAACAGGATTTTATTGGCAAATGACTTAAAACCCTGTATTTCAATACTCTTTAAATACATACCTACTCCTGCGGTTTTCTGATAGTGAGGATCCCGCGGTACGCCGCACGCTGTTCCGCTGATTTCTTCGTCCGTCCGATGCCGCGTCCGATCTCCTGATCTCCCAGCATCGCAGACACTTCGAAGCTCTTGTTGTGATCCGGTCCCTCTTCTTTCAGCAGGACATATGTAAGCGCTTCGTCCGTGTGTCCCTGCACAATCTCCTGCAAGATAGTCTTGCTATCATAAAAGAGCTTTTTGTGTTCCATATCGTTAAGAATAAAACGATGAATGAACTCTTTTGCATTAGCAAAACCACCGTCCAGATAGATCGCACCGATCAGTGCCTCCATCGCATCCGATACCACCGAATCGCGTCCCCGTCCGCCGGTCGCATCCTCGCCTTTTCCAAGCAGCAAAAATCCGCCCAGATCGATCTCCTGTGCGCAGAAGGCAAGCGTCGGCTCACAGACCAGGCTCGCACGCGTCTTGGTCATATCGCCCTCCGGCATCTCCGGGAACGTGCTAAACAGGAACTCACTTGATACCAGTTCCAGCACCGCGTCACCCAAAAATTCCAGCCGTTCATTGCAGCCAAGCTTTCCGAGATGGTGTTCGTTGGCATAAGAACTGTGAATCATCGCATGCTCCAAAAGCTTCTTGTCCTGAAACGAATAGCCAATCCGTTTTTCCAATTCATTTAATGTGTATTCCATATATTTCTCTCTTTCCAGAGCCAATCCGTTTTATTTTTCACAAAGGGAGCTGCCGCGATCCTGCCCTCCGGCAGCCCGCCCAGCCCCTTTGCCTGACAGACTTCTCTATGACTTTTTAAAGCACATGAAATTAATTCAATGCGTTCTTGATCTGCTCCACCGCATCGCCCACAGATACGATCTTTTCTGCCTCCTCGGTCGGAATCTCGATGTCAAACTCTTCCTCGATTCCCATGATAATCTGAAAAATATCCAGAGAATCAGCGCCCAGATCGTCCACAAACGTCGTATTTAACGTAATCTCATCTGCTTCTACATTCAATACCTCTGCGATAATGTTCTGTAATTTTTCAAATTCCATAATTTTCTTCCTTTCTATCTTTATTATTTTAAATATTTTGTCTCACCAAACAGCCCACCATATAGGCATCGGCATCCTGACAGCCTAAGCATTCTTTTCTGCTGTTTCTGTCTTTTCAGCAAACAGGCTTTCCTTAATCTTCTCGTTGATCGCCTGCTCTTTAAAGGTCACGCACTGGAGAATTGAATTACATACCTCGATCCGCTTAGAGTTTCCGTGCGTCTTGACAACCAGGCCTTTCAGGCCTAAAAGCGGTGCACCGCCGTACTGGCTCGCATCAAATGCTTTCAAGGTTTCTTTTAATGCAGGTTTTACTAAAAGGGCGCCGATCTTGGAACGGAGACTCGTCATCATTCCCTGTTTTACCTTTGAAATCAGTGTCGCGCCAACTCCTTCATAAAGTTTCAAAATAACATTTCCAACAAATGCCTCTGTAACAATGACATCGGCGCCGCCATGCGGAATCTCCCGCGCCTCGATATTGCCAATAAAATTAATATCTGTACATTCCTTTAAGAGCGGAAATGTCTCCTTTACCAGCGCATTGCCCTTTTCTTCTTCCGCACCGATATTGACAATCGCCACGCGCGGCTTCTTCACGCCCACTACGTGTTCCATATAGATGGAACCCATCTTGGCAAACTGTACCAGGTGGGACGGTCTTGCATCCACGTTTGCGCCGCAGTCAATCAAAAGAGAAACACCCTTCTCGGTTGGAATCAGAGGTGCAAGCGGCGGTCTCTCCACCCCCTTGATGCGTCCGACAAGAACCTGTCCGCCTACCAGGAGCGCACCGGAACTTCCCGCTGAACAGAAGGCATCCGCCTCTCCCTTGCGAACCATCATCATGCCGATTACAATCGAAGAATCTTTCTTCTTCTGGATTGCATTGACCGGCGGCTCTCCTGTCTCAATGACCTCAGTCGCATTGACTATCTCGATCTGTTCTTTCCTATATGTATGCTTTTTTAATTCCTCTGATACGACATCTTCCTTGCCGATCAGAAAAATATGAATATTTTCCTTTGACTGAGCCGCCATCACGGCACCTGCCACGATCTCGCCCGGCGCGTTGTCGCCTCCCATGGCATCTACTGCTATCTTAACCATCGTGTATTCTCCTTCTATCTCATATGCCAATCCGGTGTTCTGCCGCTTCATCCGGCACATTGGCTCCAATCAAATCGCTCTGTTCTCATCCTGCCGCAGCTCTCCTGTTTTCTGTCACAATCCTCAGCCGCGCTACATCAATCTTTACTATACTAGAGATCCGCCTATAAATCAATACAGATTCAACCAATTTTCCATTGCATGCATCTGATTGGCAGCATCCTTCCTGCCGATGTCATACGTCTCCTGCAATTTTTCAACACTGTGCTCCGTCCTGCCGATCGGGAGTGTCACACTCGGCCGGATCACAAAGATTTTTCCTTCCTGCTCGAGACGGTCAATCCATTCTACCGTCTTATTATAGAAATAATAACGGCTGCGAAGCGCCTTCACGAATGCCGGATATTTGCGGTAGGCCGCTTCCGGCAGCCAGAAATTGCCTGGTTTCTTACGGTATCCCGCCGGACGGGTCAGCACAACCACACACTTTTTATACCCCATCTTCACGAATGCACGCAGCGGAATGCTGTCGGTACAGCCGCCGTCCAGAAGTTTCATCCCATCGACCTCAACCATATGAGATACATATGGAAGCGACGCCGTCGCACGGAAATATTCGATATCTTTCAGCATATCTTTGATCTCCAGATATTCCGCTTTTCCCGTCTCCACATTGCTGCATGCCACATAAAACCGTGTATTTCCACGATTAAATGCCTCGTAATCGTACGGATCCAGCCGTTCCGGTATGTCGTGGAAACAGAACTGCTCGTCCACCAGATTTCCCGTCCGCAGCCAGTTTTCAAAGCTCATAAAGCGCTTGTCATTGCAGTATTTTTTATAATAGCGGATACTCCGCTCTTTCTGTCCCGACACAAACGAAGCCCCATGCACCGCCCCCGCCGAAACACCGATCACACCGTCAAACGAAATATTATGATCCAAAAACACATCCAGGACGCCCGCCGTGTAAATTCCGCGCATCCCGCCGCCCTCTAAAACGAGACCGGTCTTTTTTTCTTTCTTTAATTCTGTCATATATCATCAAACTCCTATTAAATATCTTATATACTATAAAACAAGATTCAATATATAGCAAATACGATTTTTCTATCCAATCTAAACAATTTGGCCATACTTTCTTTTTAGTATAACACCTTAGCGAAAAAAGGAAAAGCCTGCAATCCCAATCTGCATGCAATATAATATGAGCACTTAATGAGGTCTTTTCGAGCTTAATGCGAGTCATATCTAAGCACTTAATGAAGCTGAGCCAAAGGCGAAAGCTGAATTTAGTACTTATGATATAACGCCGTTAGGCAAAAGGTCAAAAGTGTTCATTGTGACGCACAATGCACCCCCCAAGCGGTGACTTGAAGGCTTTTATTCCGGTTAGGCGCGGTAGCTCAAATCTCCGGTTGATAACATAAAAAGCTGGGCAATACACCCAGCTTTATAAATTATTTATTTTTTTGCATCGCGTCCATCCGCGCCTGCACATACTCTTCCAGCATCTTTGTCGTTCCCTCGAGCCCCAGCCGGCTACTGTTGATCGAAAGATCGTAGTTCCTAGAATCTACCCATCGTCAACGTCTGTAGCAGTTGTGATAAGATTTCCGCCGCCAGTCTTTCGTCTTCACCAGGCGCCTCGCCTCGTCTGCGGAAAGTCCCCGCACTTCCTCAATTCTCGCCACACGCGTTTCCTCATCCCCCAGCACAAAAATCGTGATCAGACCATCATATCCCTTTAAAACCGTCTCTGCACATCGTCCAACCACTACAAATGATTCACCGGAATCTGCCTTGTCCTTTAGATAACTGAACTGCATCTGTGCCAGATTGTCCTCCAGAGAGCTCGAAAAGCCGCTGACATTGCGCGCCAGAAAACGGTTCAATGGTTTTTCATCGTATTTTTCCAGGATCTTAGGATCAACTCCTTTTTCCTTTGCGATGCTGTCCAGCATCCGGTGATCATAAATCGGAAGTTCAAAATGCTCC
>JBNMLY010000157.1:0-4616 GCA_050875065.1 Otoolea sp.
CCGCCACAGATATTTGACACCGCCCGCAAGGATAGGCGCTGCCAGATATCCGGTCAGATACCACAGTTTTACATTTGTTTTTTCAATTTTTTAAATCTATCTCTGTCTCAGCACTTCAAGTGAAGACATCTCACATCCAGTTCTATCCGCATCTCACACGGCCGATAAACAGCCTATTTCTCACTCTCGCCGTCCGCATTCTCCACCGGCATCTCTTCCCCCGGATGTTCCACCTTCCAGATCTCTGTCTCCAGATAGTTCCAGATCTCTTCTCTGCCCTGTTTTGTCTCAGCAGAAAACGGAATCATCGTTACCTCGGTGCCGACGCCCAGGCCGGTTCTGAGAATCTTTAACTGTTTCTGGAGCTGGCTGCGCTTGATTTTGTCTGCCTTGGTCGCAATCAGAATCGGCTGAAAGCCCTGGGACACGATCCAGTCGTACATGAGTTTGTCGTTTGACGACGGCTCATGACGGATATCGATCAGCAGGAAGACACAGCGAAGCATCTGCGATTTGTGCAGATAGTTCTCGATCATCTTGCCCCATTTGGCCTTGACCTCGACACTCGCACGCGCGTAGCCGTAGCCCGGCAGATCGACGTAGTAAAACGCGTCATTGATATGGTAAAAATTGATCGTCTGGGTCTTGCCCGGCTGCGAGGATGTTCTCGCGTAGGATCGGCGGTTCATCAACGCATTGATCAGGGACGATTTGCCGACGTTTGATTTGCCTGCAAACGCGAACTCCGGCTGTGTATTCGCCGGCAGCTTACTGGTAATACCGCACACGGTTTCCAGATTTACATCTTTTATAATCATATTTTTTCTCCTACTAAACCGCTATTTCTCCGGTACAAATGCCTCGCGGATGACTTCGTTCATCTCTTTGACATAGACAATCTCCATGCCCTTCGTGATCTCCTTCGAAAGCTCCTCGACATCCGGCTGGTTCTTCGCCGGTACCAGTACCTTCTCCACCTGCGCCATGCGGGCAGCCAGCAGCTTTTCTTTCAGGCCGCCGATCATCAGCACATGACCGCGCAGCGTCACCTCTCCGGTCATCGCCACACGCGGCAGCACCTTGCGTCCCGTCACCGCCGACAGCATCGCCGTCGCCATCGTAATTCCGGCCGACGGTCCATCCTTCGGTACCGCGCCCTCCGGGATATGCAGGTGGATATCATGTTTCTCGAAATAGTTCTCTTTCACACCGTAATCAGAAGCAACCGACCGCACGTAGGTCAGTGCAATCTGCGCCGACTCCTTCATGACATCGCCCATCTGACCGGTCATCTGCAGCACGCCTTTGCCCGGCATCACATTGACCTCGATCTGCAGCGTATCGCCGCCGACACTCGTCCAGGCCAGACCACGCACGATGCCGACCTGCGCCTCCGTTCCGGCTGCATCGAAGAAGACCTTCTCACGTCCCAGATAATGATCCAGATTCCGCTCCGTCACGCGGATCGACGGTTTCTTCTTTTCCAGCACCTCTCTGGCTGCTTTGCGGCAGATGTCCCCCACGCGGCGCTCCAGATTCCGGACTCCGGCCTCTCTTGTATAGCTGTGAATCATCTTTTCCAGTGCCGGACCCGTGATATTTAACTGTTCCTTGGAAAGACCGTTTTTCTCCAACTGCTTCGGAATCAGATAGTCTTTTGCAATGTGATATTTCTCATTTTCTGTATAACTATTGACTTCAATCAGCTCCATACGGTCAAGCAGCGGTCCCGGGATCGTCTGTGTCGTATTCGCCGTCGCGATAAATAACACCTCCGACAGATCGATCGGGATCTCCACATAGTGGTCGCGGAATTTCACATTCTGTTCGCCGTCCAGCACCTCTAAAAGTGCCGAGGAGGTATCGCCCTTGTAATCACTGCTGACCTTGTCAATCTCATCGAGCAGCATCAGCGGATTGCCGACGCCAGCCTGCTTGAGCCCTTCCACGATACGGCCCGGCATCGCGCCGACGTAGGTCTTTCTGTGACCGCGGATCTCCGCCTCATCGCGCACGCCGCCCAGGCTGATGCGGACATATTTACGTCCCATCGCCTTCGCAATCGAGCGGGCGATCGAGGTTTTACCCGTTCCGGGCGGTCCCACCAGACAGAGGATCGGGCTGGTTCCCTTCTTCGTCAGAATGCGGACTGCCAGGTATTCCAACACGCGCTCTTTAACCTTTTCCAGACCATAATGGTCGGCTTCCAGAATCTCCTCCGCGTGTTTCAGGCTCGCATTGTCCTTCGTCACCTTATTCCACGGCAGTTCCAGCACCGTTTCCAGATAGGTGCGGATCACATTCGCATCCTGGCTACCGGCCGGCATATTCTGGAAGCGGTTGATTTCCTTGCGGATCCGCTCCTTCACTTCCACGCTGGCCTTGATCTTCTTTAACTGCTCCTTCATCTCGTCCGCATCGGAAACCGGGTTTTCTTCCCCCAGTTCCTCGCGGATCACGCGCAACTGTTCCCGCAGAATATAGTCGCGCTGATTTTTATCCAGTGCCGCCTTTACCTTCGTCTGGAACTCGCGTTTTACGCGGTACACCTCTAACTCCGTCATCAGAAGCTGCAGCTCCGTCTCATACATCTCCGTCAGCGTCCGGCATTCCAGCACCGACTGACGTGCCTCATAGTTCCACGGGAACTGGGCCGCTATCTGGTTCATTAATTCGGTCAGATCCGGCTGTGCAATCAGCGGACTCAACACTTCCCGTCCCGCTGCCGGATTTAATTTTCCGTATTCTTCCAGCTTTTCTTTCAGGATCCGCAGCATCGCCTCTTTCTGAATCGTGTCAAGGTCATCCTCGACCGGATCAAGAATCTCCACGATCGCGGTGCAGCAGGCTTCGCCTTTCTCCATCTCCAGAAGCTCGGCGCGCTCCTGTCCTTCTACCGTCACGCGCACCATACCGCCCGGCATCTTGACGAGCTGCTTCACGAAGCCAATCGTTCCCACCTGAAAGATCCCGTCAATCTCCGGGATCACCTCATCCGGCTGTTTCTGTGTCGCCAGAAATACTCTCTGATCGCCCACCATCGCCTGCTCGACCGCCGCGATGGATTTATCCCGGATGATATCGAAATTTACCGTCATCTGCGGCAGCACGGTCAGCCCGCGCAGCGCGATCATCGGCATTGTCAGTTTCTTATCTTCCATAATACCTTTATCTTTCTTAATCAAATGTATCGTTCTTTTCTGTGAAAGGAAAAACAGGGGTCTGCATATGGCAGTTTGCCATCTCACAGACCCCTTTAACAGCCGCTCTTTTCAAGCTGCTGCATTTATTTTCTTTTACACTTATGCAATCTCGCCGGTTCTGTCTTTCTTAGAACGTCCTGTAAAAGACTTGCGGGGCACCGTATTGTCGCGATATACCAGCTCCGGCGCGCTCTTTCCCTCGACTACGTCTTTGGTAATCGTGCAGATGCCGATCGTGGAGTCGGACGGTATCTCATACATGGTATCCATCATCAGGGACTCCATGATAGAACGAAGTCCTCTGGCTCCCGTCTTTCTCTCAACTGCCATGTGGGCAATCGCCATCAGCGCTTCATCCGTGAACTCCAGCTTCACGCCGTCCAGATCGAGAAGTGCCTGATACTGCTTGATCAGCGCGTTCTTCGGCTCTTTCAGGATGCGAACTAACGCCTCCTCATTGAGCGTCTGGAGAGATACCGTGATCGGCACACGGCCGATAAACTCCGGAATCAGACCGAATTTTGTCAGATCCTGCGGCATCACCTGTTTCAGAAGCTCATCGATATCCTGATGCTTGCGGTCCACAATATCGGAGTTAAATCCGATGGAACCGGCGCCCAGACGGCTGTCGATGATCTTCTCCAGACCGTCAAATGCGCCGCCGCAGATAAACAGGATGTTGGTCGTATCGATCTGGATCAGCTCCTGCTGCGGATGCTTTCTGCCGCCCTGCGGCGGAACGCTGGCAACGGTTCCTTCCAGAATCTTTAAAAGTGCCTGCTGTACGCCCTCGCCCGATACATCACGGGTGATGGATACATTTTCAGACTTCTTCGTAATTTTATCAATCTCATCAATATAAATGATGCCGTACTCTGCCTTGCTGACATCGTAATCAGCCGCCTGGATGATCTTTAAGAGAATGTTCTCTACATCCTCGCCGACATATCCAGCCTCGGTCAGAGTGGTCGCATCCGCGATGGCAAACGGTACATTTAAGATCTTCGCCAGCGTCTGCGCGAGGTATGTCTTACCGGAACCGGTCGGTCCAAGCATCAGGATATTGCTCTTCTGGAGCTCTACATCCTGTGTGGACTTGGACATCACTCTCTTGTAATGATTATAAACCGCTACGGAGAGTACCTTCTTGGCGTCGTCCTGTCCAATGACATACTCATCGAGAAATTCTTTGATTTCCTTCGGTTTCAGCAGATTGATTCCGCTGAAATCCGGTCCTTTTTCCTGATCGGCAAATTCTTCTTCCAGAATCTCCGAGCAGAGTTCGATACAGTCATCGCAGATATATACATTATCTGTGCCAGCGATCAGTTTTCTTACCTGATCCTGTGTCTTGCCGCAAAATGAGCAGCGTATTTTGTCGTCTGTTCTGCCTGGCATACTTCCACCTTGTTC
>JBNMLY010000158.1:0-4610 GCA_050875065.1 Otoolea sp.
CTATAAAACACAAAAGTACACGTCTTTCCCGCGTAAGCGGGGGTGATCCCTCGTCAGCAGTCAGCACGTGCTCGTCGCCGATGTCTTTCCCGCGTAAGCGGGGGTGATCCCAAAGACTTTGAAGATATATATATACATCATAGGTCTTTCCCGCGTAAGCGGGGGTGATCCCGGGGTGTTGCGCCCCCCTGCATATCTTTTGTGGTCTTTCCCGCGTAAGCGGGGGTGATCCCGGAAGGCTGCATTGCTTATTGTGATACGGCAGGTCTGTCCCGCGTAAGCGGGGGTGATCCTAGCCGAGATGGACAAGCTCAAGGCCGAAACGCAGTCCCAGCAGGCCAGTGCGACAAATGCGTACCTGCAAATGGGAGCATTAGATTCCAGTGAGGTTCGCAAGACACTGAAAGATACCGGAATCTATGAACTGGATGACAGCCTAGATTCCTTGCTGAATCAGCCGGCAGGCGGTGAGTAACGTGGAAATCATACCGAAAAGAAACTGGCAGTTCCCGTTAGCGCTGGAACGCGAGTACGCGAAGCTGCTTGTGGCGTATGTAGACAAGGAGATGGAAATTGTTGCGGAATTTTTGCCGGAAATGGCTGATGCTGTTTACCGAAACAGCGTGCGCAGCGATGCTGTTGGCGATTGGCTGGGCAATTGGGTTGATCGTGTACAACGAAAAATAAAGCAGAAACTGAATGCGCTTCCGGCCATCCGCAGGATTTTTCAGAAAGTCAACCAGCACGTGTCAAGGCAGATGACGGAAACCCGGCACTGAAACCTTTGTATGAAAAGTGGGTGAAAAAATATGTTACATTTCTCCGAGGATATAAAAAAGCTGATTAACGAAGCCCGTGAATTATTTCCCGGCGAATGCTGCGGCTATAATTATGACGAATGGTCAAGTCTCAGCGAATGGAAAGCATGGATGACGAAAAAGATTGCCGAGGAAAAGAAGCGCCGGGCAGAGGAGGCGAAAGACAAGAATGGATAACTTTAAGATTCTTTATCAGATACTCCGGACTATGGAAGCCACGCTTGACAAGGAAGATTTAAACTTAGCGGATATTTCCGCGGAGAGCTTTCATATCTCTGAAAACAGGTGGTGCTGTTTGATGAAGATGCTGATTGACAGCGGCTATATCGAGGGCATGAGAATCCGCTATGTTGCGGACGGTAAATTAATGATTTCGATAAGCAATCCGGCGATCACGCTGAAAGGCTTGGAATATCTCGAAGAAAACACCATGATGAAAAAGGCGTACAAGGTGCTGAAAGGCATTAAGGATGTAACGCCCGGCATCTGACAGACAAGGAGAACAGCCATGAAGCGCGATATGGACTTGCTGCGCGATATTCTGCTGACTATTGAAAAATGTCCGGATGTACCGCCAAAAACCCTGCGTATCGAATCGTTTTCGTGTTTATGCGGAAGTCCGGCCGTCATCTCCATGCACATTGAGCTGCTCATAGAAGCTGGCCTGATTGAAGCGAAGCCTTTTCCAAGGGACGACTATATCAAGGGATTCGATATTGTGCGGATTACCTTTGCCGGGTATGACTACCTCGATTCCATAAGGAACGCCAAGGTCTGGTATCATGTCAAAGAAAAAATAGCGGCCGTCGGCGGTGCCACAATGGATATTATTAAGGCCGCAGCAATCGAAGAAGTGAAAAAGGAACTGAACATTTAAGGTCTTTCCCGCGTAAGCGGGGTAATCCTAAAGAATTTTCCATTTTTCTCCATTTCTAGTCCTTCCCGCGTAAGCGGGGGTGATCCTTAAATCATAGAAAGGAGGGAAGCAAATGGGAAGTCTTTCCCGCGTAAGCGGGGGTGATCCTCTTTTGGGGACAATAGGCTTTAAAGTCAGCAGTTCTTTTGATGGTTCGACAGATGAAATAATGATATTTCATGCTTCTCGGATTGCCTAGATAAGAGCTTGCCAGTGCTTAGGCGGCAAAGATAAAGCGGAGAAGAAACAATGATACAAGTAATGATCTTTTTTGTAGGAATACCTTCTGTCAGTGATTTATGGCCGGATTGTCAGTGCAGCCAACAAGATAGCCTATAGAAATATTAAAATAGTTAGATATGTCAATGACTTTTCTAAAGTAAATCCGCAGGAATTTATTGGCTCCGGCTGTCATGTAAACTTAGTAAGGTTTGCTTTCCTCACGTTTTTTCGTCATGAATCTGTATATAATTTTGATGAATGGCGTCGGTAACAGAGTGGGGAGAATGGCTGGGGCAAAAATTGCCGAGGAAAAGAAATGCCGGGCAGAAAGAGATAAAGGCCTTTAAGACCTTTCCCGCGTAAACGGGAGAGAAGGGAGTTTTTTATGGTTGTGCTTGCAGGGGCTATAGGCATTGGAATCATTATTTTTATGGTTGTTCGTATTTTTTCTCATGAGAAGCCTGTGGATGATTCTATTGTGCCTGTTGATTATCTGCGTTGCCGGAGCTGTTATTATTGGAATTTTGGTGCGCAGGAGTGTATGTTGGACAGGGAGCCGGATTCCTGCCACAGTTATGAAGATTATGATGATGATTTTTATGATGATGACTGATAAAAAAGGAACATTTGCCAGCATATTGCGGCGATGAATCGTCGGGAAATTTTCTGCGAAAATACGATAGAAAATGCTATAATGAAAAGAAGTTGGCGTTTGCGAGGAAACGTTAAGATTTTCCTGACGAAAGGAATAGGATGAATATGAAGTATGATCCCAAATCCATGAAAGCGGAATCCTTTATCAGTCATGAGGAGATTCTGGATACGCTGAAATATGCAGAAGAAAACAGGCACAACGCTGCCTTGATTGACAAGATTCTGGCTAAGGCACGGCCGCAGCATAAAGACGGAAAGGTTCATTGCGAAGGCCTGACGCATCGCGAAGCATCGGTGCTGCTGGCCTGCGATCTTCCCGATAAGGTACAGGAAATGTATGAGCTGGCAAAAGAAATCAAGCTGGCTTTTTACGGCAACCGCATCGTACTGTTTGCGCCGCTGTATTTGTCCAATTATTGTGTCAATGGCTGCCTGTATTGTCCGTATCATGCGAAAAATGAGCATATCGGGCGGAAGAAGCTCACGCAGGAGGAAGTGCGCAGCGAGGTTATTGCCCTTCAGGATATGGGACATAAGCGCTTGGCTATCGAAGCCGGTGAAGATCCGGTGCATAATCCGATTGAGTATATTCTGGAATGTATCAAGACAATTTACGGAATCCATCACAAGAACGGCGATATTCGCCGGGTAAATGTCAATATTGCGGCAACGACGGCAGAGAATTACCGGAAACTCAAGGAAGCAGGAATCGGCACGTACATTCTGTTTCAGGAGACATATCATAAAAAAAGCTATGAGGAGCTTCATCCAACCGGCCCGAAGCATGACTATGCTTATCATACGGAAGCTATGGATCGCGCGATGGAGGGCGGCATTGATGACGTCGGGCTTGGCGTGCTGTTTGGCTTGGACAAATACCGTTATGAGTTTGCCGGTCTCTTGATGCATGCCGAGCATTTGGAAGCCGTTCATGGCGTTGGTCCGCACACCATCAGCGTTCCGCGCGTCAAGCATGCCGACGATATTGATCCGGATGTCTTTGACAATGGCATCAGCGATGCGGTTTTTGAAAAAATTATCGCCTGCATCCGCATTGCCGTGCCGTATACGGGAATGATTATCTCGACAAGGGAAAGCGAGGCGGTTCGGCGCAAGGCACTGGAAATCGGCATTTCGCAGATCAGCGGTGCTTCGCGCACTTCGGTCGGCGGTTATTCAGAGGACGAACGTCCGCATGATACGGAGCAGTTTGATGTGTCGGATCAGCGCACGCTGGATGAGGTCGTGAAATGGCTGATGGAGCTGGGCTATATTCCGTCTTTCTGCACGGCCTGCTATCGGGAGGGGCGCACCGGCGATCGTTTTATGAGTCTCTGCAAGTCCGGCCAGATTCAAAACTGCTGTCATCCGAATGCTCTGATGACGCTGGCAGAATATCTGACCGATTATGCTTCGCCGGAAACAAAAGAAATCGGACAGAGACTTATCGAAAAAGAACTGCAGGCAATTCCCAAGGGAAAAAATCGTCAGCTTGCTGCTGCGCATATTGCTGACATTTATCATTCCAATAAGCGGGATTTTCATTTCTGAGAAACGGATGCCGCCTGTCCTGCTGATTGGGAACGGTGTTGCCAAACGATGGAAAAATCAGGTATAATAACAGTCGGATCATTATAAAAGATAGAAACGAGGAATCAGCCATGCCATTTATTAAAGTAGATGCCGGTCTTTTGACTACGGAACAGAAAAAACAGCTTATTGAGGAACTGACGGAATCCACGGCCCGTATCATGGGACTGCCGGCGCAGACGATTCATGTGCTTATTGATCAGAATCCGCCGGAAAACTGGGGCGTTGGCGGCCGCTAGCTGGCGGAGATTATCGCCGAGCGCGAGAAAAACAAATAAGAAAGAAACTTGAAATGACCGCAGCAGCATGTATTGCCGCTGCGGTTTTATGTTGTTATAAAAAACTTTTGACTTAAAGCTTGGTTCAAGGATTAAAATGAAGATAGTGATGAACGAGTGGAAAAGAAGGAG
>JBNMLY010000159.1:0-4597 GCA_050875065.1 Otoolea sp.
TCATTGATCATTCGTTTGCATCGATTCTGCGCACGGTGTCGATGGGAGAGACGGCATCCCTGGTGAAGCTGGACCGTCCAATTATCTTTGACAGTTTCATCAAGGCGGAGCGTCAGAAGATCCGTGCGTTGAAAGAGGCGTATTTAAATGGACTTTATACCGACGAAGAACTGACTTTCCGGGTGGGAATTATTGAGGATCGGATTGCGAAGATCGAGGAGTTTAATGATCGGGACAAGGTGTATGTGCCGTATTATTATCTGGTGATGTACCATACGGATCGAGAAGCGCTGAAACGGCAGGTATCTTATGCATTGCAGACGCTTGGCGGAATTGAGATGGACTGCCATCAGCTTTCAGGAGCGGAACTGGCAATTTTTCTTAAGTATAATTACACATTGGAGTTTGATGAGAGAGAGGCATATAACCTTTCGCCGGATCAGTATCTCGACTGGATTTTGCCAAAGTCGATTACGTTTACGCCGAGAACGGTTCAATATGACGATCTGATTACCCACAATCTGCGGATTAGCCGTTATCCGACCATGGTGGGAAATGCCTGGGGGGCACAGCTCTTTAATATGCCTGGCACGCGGGCGGTCATGAAACTGAAGCCGATGGATCGTTTTAAGAGCATCCGTCAGATTGACAGGGCCTTAGAAGAGCTGAATGAACAGAGCCGGAATACAGGGAAAGCCAGCCGACAGATGGAATTAAGTACTCATATTCAGACGTTGGGGCAGCTTTTGCGCCTTCTTCAGGGCGAAAATGAGCAATTGTTTTCAACAAATATATATTTGACGGTCTATGACTATAAACTGCGCAATGAGATGCAGCACTATCAAATGAAGCATGAAAAAGGAACTAAAAAACCGGTAACTACGGTCAAAAGACAGGTGCGGCGAGCTCTATTGGAGGATGGTTTTAAGACGAGCGATTTGCTGACACGACAGTTTGAGGCGTATACCTCTTCGATGGTTTCAGCAAATGATGCGCTGACGAAAGAGGGGCAGGGAATCCATTCTACTTCGGTGGCGGCGGTATTTCCATTTGTCTATAAACACCTGCTGGATAAGAACGGTATCTATATTGGGCAGGCAGGGGGAGTTCCGGCGTTCGTCAATTTCTTTTTGCGGAACAAAGAGCGTGTCAATAGCAACATGGTAATTATCGGTAAATCCGGTTCTGGTAAATCGTATGCGACCAAGACGATTCTGACCCATCTGGCAGCGGAGAACAGTAAAATATTTATTCTCGATCCAGAGAATGAGTATACGAAGATGGCGCAGAATTTTAATGGAAAGATCATCGACGTAGGAAGTGCAACGCAGGGACGTCTAAATCCGTTTCATATCATCACAAACCTGACAGATGACGAGGGAGGTGAGGAAGAGGGAAGTACCAGCTTTCATACGCACCTTCAGTTTCTGGAGGAGTTTTACCGCCAGATTCTTCCGGGAATTGATGCGGATGCGCTGGAGTATTTGAATAACCTGACGATTCGAATGTATGAGGAAAAAAATATTGATGCCGAAACCGATATCAGTATGCTCTCCCCGGCGGATTTTCCGACGTTTGACGATCTGTATGAGAAGCTGATCAACGATTTCCAGATGACGACGGGCGAGTATGGAAAAACAAACCTGCGGATCCTGATCAACTATATTTCTAAATTTGCAACCGGAGGACGGAACGCAAACCTCTGGAATGGCGAGGCATCCATCTCGACGAAAGAAAACTTTATTGTATTTAATTTCCAGTCACTTCTGGCGAACAAAAATAATACCATCGCCAATGCACAGATGCTTCTGGTGCTCAAATGGCTGGATAATGAAATCATCAAAAACCGTGATTATAACATCAAATACAAGGAAGACCGCAAGATCATCATTGTAATTGATGAGGCGCATGTCTTTATTGACAGTAAATACCCGGTAGCCCTGGATTTTATGTATCAGCTTGCAAAGCGTATCCGTAAGTATAATGGTATGCAGATCGTTATCACGCAGAATATCAAGGACTTTGTGGGAACCGAGGAACTGGCCCGCAAATCGACGGCGATTATCAATGCCAGCCAGTATTCGTTCATTTTCCCGCTGGCGCCGAATGATATGCATGACCTGTGCCTGCTGTATGAAAAATCAGGTGCGATCAATGAGAGCGAACAGCAGGATATTGTCAACAACGGCCGCGGACGTGCCTTTTTGATCACGTCACCCTCGGAGCGTACCTGCGTCGATATTGTGGCGGGTGAGGATATCGAACGGCTGTTTACCATGTAAAAAGAGGAGAAGACCAATGCGAAAAATCAAGTGGAAACAGATCCTGCTTTTAGCAGGGGCTGCAGCGATGCTGGGCGGCTGCGGCGGGAAAGACACGGTAAAATCGGTAAAAACATCCGGTGTGTTGCGTGTGGCCGTCTATGAAGAGGCAGATGCGGATGATCAGGTGGTGAAAGCAGGTGACAGACTGCTGGACTCCCTTTCAGAGGCGCTGGGGGTAGAGATAGAAACAGCAGAGGCCGGGACCGCTGAGGAGGCGGCTGCCCTGGTAGAAAGCGGCGAGGCGGATATTGCGGTCGGCTCTTTAACGGAGGAGGCAGCGTCCGGCCGGGCGTGTGACACGAGCAGCAGCTATGCCCAAGAATCTGTTTTGATTGTGACGCGCCGAGGCGATTATTCGGACTGTACGGCTGCTTTCGAGGGCCGGGTGTTAGGAGCGCAGCCGATATTGGCTGGCGAGGCCGAAACTTTGACTGCGGATCAGAAAGATGTATCAGTGGACACATCACTTGGAGCAGATGAAGCAGCATCAAAGCTGGCGCAGGGAAGCCTGGATGGTTATATTTGCCTGCGAGGACAGGCTGAAAAGTTGATAGACGAAAAGGGGGATATACTTCAGGCACAGTCCCTGATTGCGGCAGAACCAAAAGAATATTGTGCGTTAGTTCCGGCAAAAGATCGAAAATTTCGTCAGGGAGTTAACCAGATGATTCAATCGATGGGAGACTCAACGCAAGACCAAACAGAGGAGTGAGAGAACGTGGCATATTTTGACAGTGCAAAAAACAGGGCATCCTGGAACCGGGAATTGAACCAGCTGAGAAAAGAGCGGACGCGCCGGGAACAGGAAGGATATGTTCCTGGGGAAGAAAAAAAGGAAGCGCTCAATCCGCACCGTCGGCGTGTAACGTATACCCAGCTGCTTGAACAGGAGTACGGTTCCCGACGGAAACGTCAGAGCCAGCTTTCACGTGCGATGCAGCAGAAACGTCAAAAACAGAAAGAAGCGTCCATGCAGGAAGTTCAGGCTGGAAGCAGGGAACGGTCCTTATGAGGCGGCGGGTGTGGCGTCTGGCGGGACTGGCAGGCCTGTTGTTTTTGTGGATGAGTACGGGGACAGCTTTAGCGGCCCCGGAGGCAGGGGATGCCGTTTCTGGGGAGGGAAAGACTCAGATGGAGGCGGTGGATGGAGATATTTCAGCCGCGGGTACAGATGCACAGACACAGGTGCTGATGGAGGCGCTGCTCTCGACGGCTTCCGGCCAGGGCAATGAAAGCACGGAACAACCAGATTTCCAGATCGAGTATGATGCCGGACAGGGTATCTACCGTTATATTCTGGATGGCGTAGTCTGGTTTAGCGCGAGCGTTCCGAAAGACAGCATAACGACGGAACCGGTGCGGATTCAGACGGGAGACAGTCAGTATATTTCCAGCGTCAGGCGCAATGATGGAAAATTAAAAACAGGGGATACTTCGGATCGGCATTCACTGCTTGTGGCAGAACCAGGAAGTTATGATATCTGTATTTACTCACAGGCTGGAATGGATGATTTGCTGACGCGGGATCAGGTTAGCAAAGAAGAAATGCAGCAGATGCTTTCGTCTGGCAGGAAAGTCAATTTGCATTATCGGATCATTGATGCAGAGAGAGGCAGGCTGGAGACGGTAAATACTCCGGGTGGTTTTGAACTTACCTCGGCTCGCTGCGATAGAAAAATTTTGCCGGTAACCGATCGGACACAGTTTCTCAAGGCAGATGGAACCTATGAATTTCAGTTTACGGCGAAGAGCAATCCAGAAGC
Organism: Otoolea sp.; assembly: GCA_050875065.1. Lineage (GTDB taxonomy): Bacteria > Bacillota > Clostridia > Lachnospirales > Lachnospiraceae > Otoolea. The sequence goes on from JBNMLY010000159.1 coordinate 4,088, forward strand.
CACATATGTGCTTCGTTTCAGCTTGGATCGGACAGCTCCGTACCTTTCGTTTGAAGGAAAACTTGATGGATTGGAGGGACGTGCTCCAGTTAGGGTAAAAGCATCGCAGGAAGATGCTATCATTACCGTTCGAAGCAGCGGGGGAACTTATTCGTTTTCTGGTCCGGAAGGGATCCTTTCGGCGGCGGACAGCTATTGGCTGACAGTCCAGGATCCACTGGGGAATACCCGTTCTTATCGTCTGTTCCTGGCGCAATCAAATCAGAGGATTTTGAAATTGCTTGGGCTGTCGGTAGTGGGCATCGTGATTGGTATTCTTGCGCTTTACGTGAAGATACGAGGGGAAAAAATGGGCGAGATTCGCTGAAAAAAGGAAGTAGTGTGTCTGTTTTGTGTCCTTTTAGGCAGTATAATGTAGAAAAAATTGAATAGATAAACGAATGACAGAAGGGAGATAGTAACATGTTTTAACGACTTTATGTGATGGCCGTGCGCCTGCAGTCTGCAGCA
>JBNMLY010000160.1:0-4561 GCA_050875065.1 Otoolea sp.
ATTGAATGCAAGGTAGGTAACGGTACAGCCGCGTTCCAGATAATCGGCTGCCGCGTCTTTCAGGGTATCGGTCAGTACGACATCATGGGAAGCAAATAATTTCGGATTTCCAGCTAAGATTTCGACGTCGTCTACCGATGCGGACACACCTTGTCCAGGAATCATCTGGAAGGTTTCTGGCTGTGCGATAATGGCTTCATGTGTCTTCTGGTAATCATTTACGATCGCTTTTCCAAGCGGGTGCTCGGAGCGAAGTTCCGCGATAGCGCTCAGACGGTAGAGTGTTTCATTATCCCATTCCGGGGAAATGCTGACGGCTGCCATGACTTCCGGGGTTCCGTAGGTCAGGGTGCCGGTCTTGTCAAAGGTAATGGCGGAGACACTGGCCAGGCGTTCCAGGGCATCGCCCTCGCGGACGAGGAATCCGTGCCGGGTCGCATTTCCGATGGCTGCCATGATGGCAGTCGGGGTGGCGAGCACAAGGGCACATGGACAGAATACAACGAGAATGGTAACGGCGCGGATGATCTGCCCGGTCACAAACCAGGTGATTGCGGCGGCGGTCAGGGCGATCACGACGATCCAGGTCGCCCAGCGGTCTGCCAATCCGACGATTTTTGCCTTTCCGGCATCGACTGACTGGACGAGATGGATCATGCGCTGGATGGAACTGTCGTCACCGACGCGGGACGCCTTCATATCGAAAGAACCAAACTGGTTGACGGTACCGCTGGAAACTTCGTCGCCGACCGTTTTATCAACCGGGAGAGATTCACCTGTCATGACTGCCTGGTTGACAGAGGTCTGGCCGGAGAGAATGATGCCGTCAACTGGAATTGTTTCACCCGGAAGGACGCGCAGCACATCGCCGATCTGCACTTTCTCGGCTGGAATGATAGCAGCATCGTTTCCAGTGATGCGGCGTGCCGTCCGCGGAGTCAGATGGACAAGTTTTTCGATTCCGGCACGCGCCTTGGCAACGGTCATGTCCTCTAAGAGGGCGCCAAGCTGCATGATAAAGGCGACTTCCCCGGCGGCAAAGGTTTCGCCGATAAAGATAGAGGCGATCAGTGCGAGTGAGACAAGCACATCGGCTTTGATGTCAAATTCTGTGACAAGTCCGATGATGGCTTCCAGGATGATCGGAATACCGCACAGGATAACTGCTACCCATGCCAGATCAAATGGAAATGGCTGGATATGAAAAATACTGGCTGCCAATGCAATTCCTGAGAGAACGAGGCAGGTGATATATTTCTTCGTTCCGCCCCATTCTAAGAATTTTTCTAATTGTTTTATCATGGCTGATAAAATCTCCCTTCTTGAAATTCATACCTATGGGGGTATAGGTACAGTATACCTATAGGGGTATAAGTTGTCAAGAGGCGTTGAAAGAAATTGTGGCAGGAAAATAAAATGGTTGGAAAAGCAGCCAGATATTTCGTGAATTTATGAGTCAGGGAGAGGGATGAAAGGGAAGGTGGTAATCAATAGAAAAACTGCCGCAGAGTTATCATCGAAAAAAGGAGGATAACTGCGACAGTTTTATACGTGTTATATATGTGTTCTTTTATAGTTAGATTTATTTTGGCATTTCCCATGAAGAACTATCATGAAAAACTGCCTGCAGAATCAATCGCGGAGCCGGGGAGGTTCCGAAATACAGAATCCGGTTAGTTCATATTCGCAAAACGTTCCACCGCTTTGGTAAAATTGGCAATGGTCTTGTCTGCATCGCCGTGTTCGATTCCATCACGCACACAGTGTTTGATATGTCCTTCCAAAACAACCTGCCCTGCTTTATGAAGGGCGGATTTGGCGGCGTTGATCTGGGAGAGGATATCTTCACAGGGAACGTCCTCATCGATCATGCGGTCGATCGCCTGTACCTGGCCGATGATTTTTTTCAGGCGGCGGTGAAGATTGTCCGCGTCCATACATTGTTTCATAAAATAGACCTCCTTTATACCAGTAGGGGTATCAGCATAATTGTATTATCGGTTAGTTCAGGGCATTTGTCAAGTGTACGGAAAAGCAAGAAAAGGTTTGGCGAGGGCTGTTTGATAGGTATTTGGGGGACTGAAAGCGTGGTAAGATAATCTGGTACGGCAGAAATTTGTCGTGGTTTTAATGTAATGCGATGATGAAATGCAAGTTGTGCTTGCAGAATGCAGGCAGGTTGGAATATTAGCTTCGTAAGAAAATTGGAAGATTTAGAATGCAGGAAGCGCTTGTCAAGTGGAAAGAGGAGGATCTATAATAGAATAGATTTAACGAATATTAAGAAAAAGGGATGAGCAAATCTTGAATCACAGCATGGATATGACGGAAAAACCGACGGGAAGCGGAGCAGCGAGGTGGGGCTTTTATCTGATGGGGCTTCTGATTCTGGCGATGGGGCTGACGCTCAATACCAAGGCGGGGCTCGGAGTGTCGCCGATCATTTCACTTTCGTATGCAGCCTCCGTGATCTGGAACCGGAATTTCGGTGATATGACGTTTGTCCTGTATGGCATCTTCGTCTTGATTCAGGCGGCGATTCATCTGCGGGAGAAAGGAAAGGCAGGGCGCAGTCTCTTGATGAAGGATGCGCTGCAGTTTCCGCTGAGTATCGTATTTACAAGATTTCTGAATGTATTTTCGGCGTGTATACCGCCGTTAGAAGAATGCGGACCGGCGGCCTCGGGGCTTTTAGGACGTCTGGGGGTGCTGGCGCTTGCCCTGATTTTTACAGGCGTCGGTGCGGCGATGTCCCTGTCGATGCGGCTGGTACCAAATCCAGGCGATGGCCTGGTGCAGGTGCTGGCGGACACCTTTGGAATCAGTACGGGTCTGATGAAGAACTGTGTGGATGCGTCCTGTATCGTTCTGTCATTGACGATGGGACTTTTGTTCGCGGGAAAGCCGGTAGGAATCGGCATTGGAACCGTCTGTGCCGTCGTGCTGGTGGGACGTGTGATTGCGCTGTTCCATCATATTTTTGGAAAGGCAATGCTGCGGGCAACCGGATTGAAAAGTGGTAGAAATGGATAGAGTGTGTGGACGAGGACGTTCTATACGGAAAAGTGGAAGTGTATTTTTAACATATTAAGGATAGGTCTGTGAAAGATAAAAGTAGCTGATTCTTTTATCAAAATGCAGATACATAAAAACGATAGGAGAAAAATAAGATGAAATTAAGAATGAAACAGAAAGCAATGTTAATACTGGCAGCAGGGATGTTGATGAGTGCGGCGGCTCCGGTGGCTGCGATGGCAGCAGAGAAAGCGACGGGACCGTCGTTGGCGGCATCGTATAATGGAGATGTAAATACATTGAAAGCGGCAGCCGATGCGACGCAGCTGATTGTGGTAGTGGGAAATCGTCAGGATCCGGCGAAGAGCCGTCTGGACTGGTATAAACGGGATGCAGATGGAAAATTGGTACAGGTAATGTCCAAAGAGGCGGTCAGCGGCCTGAATGGGATTACGACCCAGAAACAGGAGGGGGACAAGAAGAGCCCGGCGGGTGTTTATCGTTTTTCGATGGCGTTTGGACTTAAGAAGAATCCGGGATCCGTTCTGCCGTACCATCAGATCGTAGAAGGCGATTATTATGTGGACGACGGAAACAGCCAGTATTATAACCAGCTGGCAAATACAAAAAAGGTGCAGAAAGACTGGAATTCGGCAGAGGATCTGATGGCGATGGCACCGCAGTACAATTATGGACTTGTGATTGATTACAATCCGGAGCGCACACCGGGAAAGGGTTCAGCGATTTTCCTGCATTGTCCGAAGAGTTCGAATAATACGGGAACTTCTGGGTGCATCAGTATCCCGGAGGAAGATATGAAACAGGTTGTGTGCCAGGTGGATGCTGGGACGAAGATTGTGGTGGTGCAGGATGAAGCGGATCTTGCAAACTACTAAAATAAATAGGTTGTGAGGGTCAGAAAAAGGCACTCGGCGCAGGCTTCTCAGTTTTCCGTTGTTCGCTTGCTTTCACTACAGCTGTTCGCCTGTATCGGACTGAAGTCCGCTACATTCGGACAGCTGTGTTCAAGATGCGTACAACTGGAAAACCTGAAAGCCTACACCGAGCGCCTTTTTCTGACCCGCCGAGATTGTTGGAAAATTATTTGGAATTAGATAGGAATCCCCAGATGAGATTTTTTTGTATCTGCCGTGCGAGTGCGCTAGGTTCTGTCTGCCGAATGGCAGCAGTTTCGAGAAGAGTGCGGGTGAGGGCGTCTTCGACGGTTTTTGTGTTTTCACGTGCATCGGCTAACTGGCTGTTTTTAGGCGCTTCCGGGGCTTCGTATGCCCATTTGACGGCTTCCATGCCGTCGGTCTCGATGAGAATGCGGTCCTGCGGGACGCGGGCGGCGAGAGAGCGGACGGGCGGGTTCCAGAGAACGTCGGGGCCGATGGAGAAGTAGCAGTCGAGCGCGAGATATTGGTCCAGATATTCCTCACAGGAATACCAGTGGACGAGATAAGTGTTTGGGTATTCTGGGAGAATGGAAGCGATCCGGTCTTCTTCACCTTTGGAGTGGAGACTGACCGGCTTTTTCATTTGG
>JBNMLY010000161.1:0-4514 GCA_050875065.1 Otoolea sp.
ATATGAAAATGTAACTATTAACTGTATAGATGGGAATGGGATGAGGGGAATTCCTCTTAGATGTCCATACCTCTATACCATAAAAAGAAATAGGTGTGTAAGCGATTTCTTTTGCTTACAAACTTATTATACGAGGAGATTTCACTATGAGCACAGCAACTTCCACCCAGACTACTTCCACTCAATGTCCTTGTACCGAATCCAATACCGCTACCGAGCCGGTTCTGACCCGCGAGGAGGCGATCGCGATCCTCGACAGCCCGGACAGCGAACTGCCGGAACTTTTAAAACGCGCCGGTGCGCTGCGCCGCAAATACAAGGGAAACCGCGTCAGCATCCATCTTCTGACCAACGCCCGCAGCGGCAACTGCTCCCAGAACTGCGCCTACTGCGCCCAGTCCTGCCGGTCCAAGGCGGATATCGAGACTTACAAATGGGTCGATGACAAGAAACTCTACGATGACAATGAATTTGTCCACGATCACCACCTCGCGCGCCACTGTATCGGCCTGAGCGGCATGGGATTTACGGATGACGAGATCCGCGAGCTGGCAGACCGTATCCGCGTCATGAAAAAGCAGGGGACGCATCTGTGCTGTTCCATCGGATTTCTGACCGAAAAACAGGCGCTGATGCTCAAAGAGGCGGGGCTTGACCGCATCAACCACAACTTAAACAGCAGCCGATCCTATTACCACAACATCTGCACCACCCATACCTTTGATCAGCGTGTCAACAATATCAAAATGCTGCAGCGGCTCGGCTTTGAGATCTGCAGCGGCGGTATCATCGGCATGGGCGAAAGCCACGCGGATGTAGTCGATATGTTATTAGAACTGCGCGAGATCGCCCCGCAGGCGCTCCCGATCAATTTCCTGCTTCCGATTCCTGGCACCCCGTTAGAGCACACGGACACCTCCGGACTGACAACCGAATACTGCCTGAAAGTCCTCTGTCTGGCCCGCCTGATGGTTCCGCAGACCGATCTGCGCTGTGCAGCCGGACGCGAAGTCTATTTCAAAGGACGCGAGGCCGATCTTTTAAGCGTTGTAGACTCCATCTTCGCATCGGGATATCTGACCGCAGGCGGACAGGGAATCAAAGATACAATCCAGGCGATCGAGGATGCCGGATACACCTATGAAATTGAATCGGATGACCGGGAAGAATAATAAATCACATTTTCCTTATAAATCGATTATACTATTGTGACACAAAAGGTTTTAGTCAATTCATATACTTCGTGTAGGAATCAGCTAAAACCTTTTGCCGTTCCCCGCATCCATAAATTCTTTTAATTTCAGACCACTCTTTTTCCTATTTATTTCGTTTATTTTCGTTCTTCATCTATACTTGCCCGCCCCGTCATCTTCTGCTAAAATAAAAAGATGCAGCAACAAAGAAAATTTTTTCCCATGAAATAAGGCATAGATACAATGAATAGCAAGCAAACATCCCCGCGCCTCTGCCGGGTTTTAGAAATATACGAAGCCGATTTTGGCTGTGAAGAACGCCCGGACGGGCAGGAAACCATGGTTTGTGTCCGTCTGCTGGAAACAACTGCAAACGCAGACCTCACAGAACATTCAGAGTACACGATACGCATCGCGGATCAGGCGCTCTATGACGCCGGGATCGACGAGGGCGATCGCGTCTGGTTTGACCCGGAATCCGGACAGATTGAGAAAGCGGCCGAATTACCCTAAAGCGTGAATCACGTTGCACCGCCTACCATGGCGATAATACCACATTACCTGCGTTTTCAATCACTTTGCTTCCCCGCGATCATGCTCAGGAGGCGTCCATATAAAAACCACACGATGGAAATATATGAAAGAGTCATAAAGGAATATCAAAATGGAACCATATTACTATAACCACATGAACAAGAACCAGCAGGCCGCCTACCGCGCCATGCAGCAGGGACTTATGAACCTTTCGGATGAATTTCAGATTCCGCGTCTGGAAGGAAAGAATTTAAGCAATGTATTTTTTGAACTCCGGCTTGACCATCCGGAGATTTTCTGGGCGTCCGGTTTCAAATATAAGTATTATCCGGATTCCCCGAATCTGATCCTGATACCGGAATATCTTTTTAATAAAGATAAAATCCGCGAACATCAGAAAGCGATGAACGCCCGCGTCGAAAAACTGGCCCGCCCGGCCATGAAGCTGGATGAACTGGAAAAAGAGCGCTATATCCACGATTTTATCTGTGAACACGTTCACTATGACAAATTAAAAAAGCCCTACTCCCATGAGATCATCGGACCTCTGGGACAGGGCGTCGGCGTCTGCGAGGGCATCGCCAAATCGGTCAAAATTCTCTGTGATGCGCTCGGTATCTGGTGCATGATCGCACTCTGCGGCAACAACCCGGAGAAGGGCATCAAATACCGTCATACCTGGAACATCGTAAAGATCGGAAAAACGTACTATCATCTGGACGCCACCTTCGACAACAGCCTCGGCAAATGCCCCCAGACCGGCGAGGAAATCCGTTATGATTACTTCAATCTCGACGACAAGGCGATCTTCCGCGACCACGAACCGCTCATCGCCCCGGCGCCGGCCTGCACCGACAGCGACCATTTCTATTATAAGGAAAAGAAACTCTCCTTTACCAAACAGGAGGACGTCTATAAGCGCTCTTTACAAGCAGCCAAAAAGGGAAAAACCCTGACATTTCACTGGCGCGGCGGCTATCTGACGAAGGAGGTTCTTCGCGAACTGCTCGACTTAATCGAAAAAGCCGGAAAAGAACGGCAGAAAACGGCCCTGATCAAGCTCAACTGGCCGCAGGCGGTTCTGCGCGTCCGCTACACCGACGAGCCGATCCAGCCGGTTGTCACGATGGACGAAGCAAATGAAGGGGAAGAAATGCAGGAAGGCACAGCGGCATTCTAGTTCGCTGTACTCTTCTGTACTTTTCTTTGCTTCAAACACCGCAAAAATTTCACTGAATCGGCTGTTGATTCCACATCAAAACGTATTAAAATCCCCGCATTCATCTCATTATTTCGCAGTACATTCAATTACAGACAAGATTCCTAGTACTATTACTTTTCTTCTTTTTCCGGATGTACATAATCATAAAGCTCCTGGATCTCCTTCGGCAGATTGCCCGGAATCATCTGGTGAATCCGCTCTTCGTTCCCATCCTGCATTGCTGTCTCATAGTACCAGCACTTGAATTTCAGCATCGCAAGCGTTCTCTGGAGCTGTTCGATCTCCTCCTCCACAGCTTTCCGACGTGCCTCAAACATCGCTTTGCGCTGCGGGTACGTCGAACTTCCCTCGCTGCACCACTGCATAAACTGTTTGATATCCCGGATCTCCATGCCGGAACGCTTCAGACACTCGATCATCGTCAGCGTCTCCATCTCCCGGTCACCAAACCGGCGGATGCCTGACACGCGCTCCATCCCCGGAAACAGTCCCTCTTTATCGTAATAGCGCAGCGTTGACACCGGCAGATGGTACATCTCCGATACCTGTCCGATTGTATACATAAATACCTCCCTTGCAGATATTTTTTATCTAAATATTCATATCCTGCACGCTGACACAGCGGATTTCTGATAAATTCATACTGTATGCTTCGTGCGTATATCGTATATCATTTATTTCATTTTCTCTATCTTAAAGAATCTCAGCAAAAAAAGCAAGCAAAATGCCCCAAATTCTTGACCTAAAGTTAAGTTCATAGTATATGATAAAAATAGAGAATTTTACCCGTAATTGTTGATATGCACTCGTAAAAAACGGTCCGTGGCAGATTTTGTAGATGAGAAATTGAAACAGTTACAGATATTTTACATCCTCCAAATGATAGATTTTCATATGGAGTTCTGTTAAATTTTTTTTTAATCACAAAAATGAATTGGGAGGAACGATATGGAATACCGTACATTGCCGCATGGCGGCGAACAAATCAGTGTGATCGGCATGGGATCGTCCGTTGTGGGCGAACAGAAGGAAGCCGATATTATCAAAACCGTTCAGTATGCACTGGACGCAGGCATCAACTATTTTGATATGGCAGGCGGACATGCCTCCATTTTCCCGGCTTATGGGAAGGCACTGGAAGGGCGGCGGAAAGAGGCCCTGCTGCAAGTGCATTTCGGTGCCAATTATACGACCGGCCAATATGGCTGGACCACAAACCTTGACACAATCAAGCGCTCGATCGACTGGCAGTTGAAATATTTAAAAACGGATTATATCGACTTTGGATTTATCCACTGTCTCGACGAGGCTTCTGACCTGTCTGCTTATGAGAAAAACGGAGCGCTCCGGTTTATTCTCGACATGAAGAAACAGGGCGTCGTCCGCCATATCGGACTTTCCACCCACGCGCCGGAGCTGGCTACCCGGGTTCTGGACATGAATCTTCTCGATATGATCATGTTTTCCATCAATCCGATGTACGACTACGGACAGGGCGATTATTCGATCGGAACGACCGGCGAACGCCAGCGCCTCTACCAGCGCTGCGAAAAAGAAGGCGTCGG
>JBNMLY010000162.1:0-4464 GCA_050875065.1 Otoolea sp.
CAGATGGCGACCGTGCGCTATAAGATCATGAACGCACCGGAGCGCGCCGAGAAAGAGAGTGGTGAGATCGTCGTCTGTACGATCGAGAAAGAAAAAATGCTTTCCCATGTGAAGGTTCTGGATATCGTGGAAAAACCGAAGGAAACCTTCATCGAAAATGCCGATGTGCTGGTCGTAGCCGGACGAGGCGTGAAGAAGCCGGAGGACTTAAAAATGCTGGAAAAACTGGCAGATCTGCTGGGCGGTCAGCTTGCCTGCACCCGTCCGATGGTGGAAGCCGGATGGCTGGATGCCAAGTGCCAGATCGGTCTGAGCGGCCGTACCGTCCGCCCAAAACTCATCATCACCTGCGGTGTATCCGGTGCGGTGCAGTTTACTGCCGGTATGAATCACGCGGAGACGATCGTTGCGATCAACAAAGATCCGAAAGCACCGATTTTCAAGACGGCACATTACTGTCTGACCGGTGATCTCTATGAAATTCTTCCGAAATTGATCGAGAAGATTGAGGCGGGAAGATAACGATTCACAAGTGGAAATTCCAATTTGTGAAGCATGGCGTGAACGGTAATGCAGGAAGGAGAGCAGAAGATCATGGGAGATTACAAGAAAATAGATAAAAATGATATTTTATACATAAAAAATACAATTCAGGATGACGAGCGTGTCCTCGTAGGCGAGAACATCAACGAAGAGTACAGCCACGATGAGTTGAGCGGTACCAGCAGTTATCCAGATGTGGTGGTAAAAGCAAAATCGGCCGAGGAGATCGCGGCGGTCATGAAATATGCATATGAAAAAACGATCCCGGTGACCCCGAGAGGGGCCGGAACGGGTCTGGTCGGTTCCTCGGTTCCGATGGAACACGGCATCATGATCGACACCACCCTGATGAACCAGATTCTTGAACTGGATGAGGAAAACCTGACGATCACGGTAGAGCCAGGCGTCCTTCTGATGGAGCTGTCCGCTTACGTGGAAGAGCATGATTTCTTCTATCCGCCGGATCCGGGGGAAAAATCAGCGACCATTGGCGGCAATATCAGTACCAATGCAGGCGGTATGCGTGCGGTCAAATATGGCGTGACGAGAGACTACGTCATGGGGCTGGAAGTAGTGCTGCCGGACGGCACGATCACCCAGTTTGGCGGCAAGGTTGTAAAGAACAGTTCAGGATATGACTTAAAAGACCTGATCATCGGCTCTGAGGGAACACTTGGCTTTATTACCAAGGCGATCTTAAAGCTTCTGCCGCTGCCGAAGCGCGTTATCAGCCTTCTGATTCCGTTCCCGACGCTGAAACAGGCGATCGATACGGTTCCGGTTATCATCAAATCCAAGACGATTCCGACCGCGATCGAGTTCATGCAGCGGGAGGTAATCGAGGATGCCGAGGAATATTTAGGAAAAGCATTCCCGGACAAACAGTCGGATGCCTACCTGCTTCTGAAATTTGACGGCAACTCCACCGAGGAGATCGAAGAGGCATATGACAAGGTGGCAAAACTCTGTCTGGAACAGGGCGCGCTGGATGTGCTGATTTCCGACACTCAGGAGCGCGAGGAGTCCATCTGGAAAGCCAGAGGTGCTTTCCTGGAGGCGATCAAGGGATCTACAACTTATATGGATGAGGTCGATATGGTTGTTCCGAGAAGCCGCGTCAACGAGATGGTAACGTATCTGCACGAACTCCACAATGAGATTGATATCCGCATCAAGAGCTTCGGCCATGCGGGCGACGGAAATCTGCACGCGTATATCCTGAAAGATGATTTGAGCGATAAAGAGTGGGAGAAACGGATGTCTGCCGCGATGGAGAAGATCTACCAGAAGGCCCACGAACTCGAAGGACAGGTATCTGGCGAGCACGGCATCGGATATGCGAAAAAGCCGTATTTAAGAGAATCCCTTCCGGAGAAGAACCTGGAACTGATGAATGGAATCAAGAAAGTATTTGATCCGAAGAATATTTTGAATCCGCATAAGGTGGCGCAGAGATAGGAACGCATAACCGCATTGATTTTTTAGCCACAAGTGTTACAAAAACGCTTGACCACTACATCTCATGATCGGTGGTATCACACCTCCGTTCGGTTCGATGATGTTCACGACCTGCGGTATCACGGGATGCCCGATCAGTGAGTTCCTGAAGGAAGTATGGCCATTTATTGTGGCTCTGATGATTGTCCTTCTGCTTCTGATCTTCTGCCCGTTCTTAATCACCTGCGTACCGGATCTTCTGTACGGCGCAGCATAAAGAATAGCAGAAATCATGATACGATTTGCACATGGTGTAAATTGTGACAAGTTTTCGGAAACAGATTGACAAAATGAGAATAAACTGGATATAATAAAGCCTGTGAGATTAAGAGCAGAAAGGCAATCGTAGAAATACGGGTGCTTTCTGCTTTTTTTTGTTTCATAAGCGGTGCCTGCATCGGGCGGTGAGGTTTGTGAGACAAAAAAGAGCTGTGTTTCCAAGGATCATGGGCTGGTAGGAGGGGATGAAATGGTAGTTTGGAAATGGATTGTGGATACGGCAGCCACCTGGACGCCGACTGGAATCTGGATTCGTCTGCTGTTTTCACTGGCAGTTGGAATGTTTATCGGAATCGACCGTGGTTTAAAGCGGCGCGGGCATCAAGACGCACGTGCTTGTCTGCCTGGGGGCGGCACTTGTCATGCTGACGAGTGAATACATGTACCGCACGTTCCCATCGGCCAAGGCCGATATGGCGCGTCTGGGCGCACAGGTCATCAGCGGAGTCGGCTTCTTAGGAGTCGGCACCATCATGGTAACCGGCCGCAATCAGGTGCGCGGTCTTACGACGGCGGCCTGCCTCTGGATCTGTGCCTGCGAGGGACTGGCAGCCGGTATCGGATTTGTGGACGGTGTAGCGTACGGACTGATTCTGATTGCACTCACCTTGAAGCTGCTGACAAGAGTCGATACGATGATCCACGATCACGCAAAGGTATTTGATTTTTATCTGGAATTTACCACGAGCCGCTGTGTCGGGACATTCATGGATACCATGCGTTCCAAGGATGTAAAGATCGTGTCGTTTGACATCGCCAAAAATAAGTTAAAGGGCGAAGGTCCATCCGCAACGATGTCGGTTGAGGTGCAGGACAAGGCGCTTCGGAAGACGCTTTTAAGCGATATTCAGTCGATGGAGGAGATCCGGTTCGCGGAGGAATTGTAGGAGAACAGCGGAAACTTAGAAAAACTTAGAAAGTAGAAACAGGCAGAACCGCGCAAGTGGATTGACACATCGCACGTAGTGTAGAAGAAATAGCATGAATTGTCCGGTAAAACAGGATGGTTCAAGTTAAAACAAACGAAACTATTTAGTAAAAATCATATGGAGGATCACAGTATGAACGGAAATACATACGACGTAGTGATTATCGGAGGCGGCGTCATCGGCAGCAGCATCGCCAGAGCGCTTTCGAAATACGAGTGCCGCACCGTGCTTCTGGAAAAAGAAGAGGACGTCTGCTCCGGCACATCGAAGGCAAACAGCGCCATCGTCCACGCGGGCTATGACGCAAAGACAGGTTCCTTAAAGGCAAAGCTCAATGTAAAGGGCAATGCGATGATGGGAGACTTATCCAAAGAGCTGGATTTTGATTTCAAGCGGAATTCTTCCCTGGTACTCTGTTTTGCAGAGGAAGACCGTCCGGCCCTGCAGGCACTCTATGAGAGAGGTGTGGCAAACGGGGTTCCGGAGCTTTCGATTCTGACGGGCGATGAAGTCCGCAAGATGGAACCGAACGTCAGCGAGGAGGTTGTGGCAGCGCTCTATGCACCGACCGGCGGCATCGTATGTCCATTTGGCCTGACGATCGCGCTGGCAGAAAATGCCTGCGACATGGGGTCGAATTTGTATTTAACACAAAGGCGGAAAAGGTTGAGAAAACAACCGAAGGATACCGTGTGACGACCAACAAAGGTGTCTTTGAGACAAAATATGTCGTGAATGCAGTCGGCGTTTATTCCGATGAGATCCACAACATGGTTTCGGCAAAGAAGCTTTACATCGTGCCGCGCCGCGGCGAGTACTGCCTGCTTGATAAGGAGGCGGGTAACCACGTATCAGCGACCGTCTTCCAGCTTCCGGGCAAGTACGGCAAGGGAATACTGGTCAGCCCGACCATCCACGGAAATCTGTTGGTCGGACCGACCGCAGTCGATCAGGAGGACAAGGAAGGAACCTACACGACCGCGGAGGGACTGGCAGAGGCGTGCGACAAGGCGACAAAGAGTGTCAACAACATTCCGTTCCGTCAGGTCATCACCTCTTTCTCCGGTCTGCGCGCCCATGAGGACGGCGACGATTTTATCATCGGAGAGGCGGAGGACGCACCGGGATTCTTCGATGCGGCGGGAATCGAATCTCCGGGACTTTCCTGTGCACCGGCCATCGGCGAATATCTGGCGGATATGATCGAGGAAAAAGC
>JBNMLY010000163.1:0-4345 GCA_050875065.1 Otoolea sp.
AATACGGCGGCTGTATGTCCGTCCAGAACCGGTACACGGATACACTGGCAGGTAATGACCGGCTCGGATGCCTTTACGATCTCGCCGTCCTTGATCTCGCCCCAGAGACGAAGCGGCTCCTGCTCGCTCTTCTCTTCCTCACCGCCGATGTATGGGATGATGTTTCCTTCCATCTCCGGCCAGTCCTTGAAGGTCTTGCCTGCTCCGGAGATCGCCTGATAGGTTGTAGCTACTACCTCATACGGCTCAAATTCTCTCCACGCAGTCAGAACCGGTGCATAGCTCTGGATGGAGCAGTTCGGTTTTACTGCTACGAATCCTCTCTTGGTTCCCAGACGTTTCTTCTGGAACTCGATGACTTTAAAGTGCTCCGGGTTGATCTCCGGCACTACCATCGGGACATCCGGTGTCCAGCGGTGTGCGCTGTTGTTGGAAACAACCGGTGTCTCGGTCTTGGCATATGCGTCCTCGATCGCGCGGATCTCTTCTTTTGTCATATCTACGGCGCTGAACACGAAATCAACTTCAGATGCTACCTTATCAATCTCATTGACGTTCATAACGACCATTTTCTTTACACATTCCGGCATCGGGGTCTGCATTTTCCAGCGTCCGCCGACTGCTTCCTCATATGTCTTTCCTGTAGAACGCGGGCTTGCTGCCAGCGCTGTAATCTCATACCACGGATGGTTTGCCAGAAGCGTGATAAAACGCTGGCCTACCATACCAGTTGCTCCCAGAACGCCTACACGTAATTTCTTTTCCATGTTCATCGTTTTTCTCCTCTTCTGACAGCGGCTTTTTCAACTTCTCATGGCAGAATGGGAGTTTGTATAGGAAGCTCCTACTCTGCAGCACGTTCTCGCTCTGCCGCTGTAATTCTTGTCTATCCTATACCAATTTCGATAAAAAATCAATATTTTTCCGCAAGAAAAATACATTTGTACGCCGCAAGCGGACATTCGACAATTTTATAGCGTCTGTCACGGATTTAACGATGTTTTCAGTATCGCAAACTCAAAATGGCAGCTTGCGTTCTACACACCGCAGATCTCAAAAACTACGATAAGCCACAATAAACCATGACAAAGGTTTCCCGGTTCTTTTAATCAAATTCTTCTAAGCTAAATATTCCGCAGCAACTTTCTCAATCCCGTCCTGGTACTGCGCCCGGTATCTCTCAAAATCGAGCCCCTCTGCCGCGATCTCTTTTCCCAGTTTCACTAAGAAAGACGGAATCTCACTCTCAAACATCGTGCCAAGCTCGCGTCCCATCGTCTCTTTTCCCTGTGCCTCGTTTCCGCCCAGATAGAATACGAAGGCCGGCTGTGCCTTTCCATCTTTCATCCGCACGCCGCCGCGGAAGCCCATCGGACCGGTCTGGTGTGTGCCGCAGGAGGACGGACATCCTGAAATGTGAATCTGCGGAAGTGCGCCGTCCGGGATCTGTGCCTCGGCGACTGCCTTTACACACGCCTGTAACAGTCCTTGCGAGTCGCGTGCACCAACCTGACAGATCGACGCGCCGATGCAGCTGACCGATGTCTCAAACTTCGTCTGGGCCGTCTCCTTCGTCGCTTCCAGAATTTCTTCTGCCTCTGCTCCGGTCAGGTTGATGATATAGGCGGTCTCATCCGGTGCCAAGCGAAGTTCGGTACCCTCGATCGTCTGCATCCGTTCCCCCAGCGCTGCCAGCGTTTCCGGACGCGGCTGTCCGCCGATCGGATGCCATGTAACGGTATAAAGCCCCGGCTGTTTCTGCGCCAGCACACGTTCTCCCGCTGTGCTGCTTCCATCGCCTGTTTTTTCCTCTTTTTCTTTCACTCCTGCCGCTGTCATCACTTCCTCACGGGAAAGATCCAACTGTTCCCCGGATGCCAGTACCTCCTGAAGCTTCTCCTGGTACGCCTTCCGGTAATTTTCCGCACCGCCGAGTGCCTCCTGCATATAGCGGGTACGCGCTTTCCCGCGGTTTTCATAATTGCCGTATGCCCGGAAGGTCAGCCACATCGCCTTAATATAATAGAGAATCTTCTCCGGCGCCACGCCCTCGGCAACCCTGACGCCAAACTGCGGAGTATTGCCCAGACCGCCCGCACTGTACACATCAAAGGTTTCATCTGGACGGGCCACAAATCCAAGATCACGGTAAGTAGCGTGCGTTACGTTGGCCGGTGAATTGGAGAAGCAGACCTTGAGCTTACGCGGCATTTTTTCTGCATTGATAAAGGTCATCAGGTATTCGCCTGCTGCCTTCGCCCACGGCATAACGTCGAAATATTCGTCCGCTTCCACACCGGAGAGCGGCGAACACATCACATTTCGCGGGAAATCTCCGCCGCCGCCCATCGTCACGATCCCGGCATCGAGCGCCTGCTCCATCAGCTCACAGACCGATTTCTCATCCAGATTGTGGAACTGCACACTCTCGCAGGTTGTAAAATGTACCATATTCACATGGTAGGTGCGGATTGCCTTTGCAATAAACGCAAGTTTTTCCTTTGATACACATCCTGCCGTCATACGCAGACGCAGCATACTCGCCGCACCGCCTTTCTGTGCATAACTGCCGTAACGGCCCGAAAAGCCCTTATAAGCACCTTTTTCCATTTTGCCTGCATAAAAATCCTTTGTTTTTTTACAAAATTCCGGAAGATCCTTTTTCCACTCCTGTGGAGCTATTCCTATCATTTCCGTTCTCTCCTCGTTTTCTATCTATTGATTTTTATTTGCTCACTTGTTATCTCATCCGGCTATCTAAGCTGAACTACGTTTTCTCTTTTACCATTATCCAAAGAGCCATTCCAAGTAAATATTTTAATACTTCCGGTCAATATCCCCATTACCCAGATTGACTTAAAAATCCAAATTTTCTATAATATAAATATAATTAAGAGTATTTCAGATTTTTTAATTTCTTTGTACAAAATCTACAAAACGTTCACACTTTGGAGGTATACATATGAATCAGGATTTAACGAAAGGAACCGTCCTGCGTTCCATGCTGCTGTTTGCAATCCCAATGATTCTGGGAGACTTGCTTCAACAATGCTATAATATCGCGGACACCCTCATCGTCGGACAATTTCTAGGAAAAAATGCGCTTGCTGCCGTCGGTTCCTCTTTTAGCCTGATGACATTTCTGACCTCTATTCTATTAGGATTATGTATGGGAAGCGGTGCCCTATTTTCCATCCGCTTTGGTCAGCGCGATGAAATGGGACTGCGTGAAAATCTCTGTGCCTCCTTTGTCTTTATCGCACTTGCCACCCTAATCCTGAGTTTTCTGGCATTTGTCAGCCTGAATCAGCTGCGTGTTTTTCTCCAAGTTCCAACAGCCGTGTGGGGCTCTATGAAAGTCTACCTTTTCATCGTTTTTTGGGGAATTCCCGCTATCTTTTTTTATAATTATTTTGCATCCTTTTTACGCGCGATCGGAAACTCCGTCATACCACTGATATTTCTGGCACTTTCTTCTATCCTGAACATTTCACTGGATCTGTGGTTCGTAATCAGACTGCAATGGGGCGTCAGCGGAGCTGCCGTAGCAACTGTCATCGCCCAGTACCTCTCTGGTGTTGGTATCTCCCTGTATACACTAATACGCTGCCCACAGGTGCGCTCAATCGGAGATCTTCACAGCCTGCATTGGTCACGAATCCGCGAAATCACCTCTTTTTCCATCCTGACCTGTCTCCAGCAATCTGTCATGAACTTTGGTATCCTTATGGTACAGGGACTCGTCAACCACTTTGGCACCGTAATCATGGCGGCTTTCGCCGCCGCCGTAAAAATTGATGCTTTCGCCTATATGCCCGTACAAGACTTTGGCAATGCCTTTTCCACCTTTATTGCCCAAAACTACGGCGCAAGGAAAAAAGAACGTATCCATTTGGGGCTGAAAGGTGCACTCATTACGTCAATGGTGTTCTGTATCGCTGTCTCTGCCCTGATCTGCCAGTTTGCACATCCGCTTATGGCACTCTTTATCGATTCCAGCGAAACTGAAATCATTCTGGAGGGTGTGCGCTACCTGCGGATTGAGGGTGCTTTTTACTGCGGTATCGGATGCCTGTTCTTGCTATATGGCCTATATCGGGCACTTGGGAAACCCGGAATGAGTATCGTTCTGACCGTTATTTCCCTGGGTACCCGCGTAGCCCTGGCATACCTGCTCTCTGCCATTCCTGCCATCGGTGTAATCGGCATCTGGTGGTCCGTCCCCATTGGATGGCTTCTGGCAGATCTAACAGGACTTATTTATTTTAAAATACGGAGAAGCACACTTCTTCCATAGCAGTTCCGCAGACTTCTGCTTAATACCCGCTTACACCAGATCCAGAGC
>JBNMLY010000164.1:0-4338 GCA_050875065.1 Otoolea sp.
TCGTGGATGCGTGCAGTTTGATGATTTATTTTCAGCTGGCGTGCCATCTGCTGAATATGAATGCGTGATAATAGAAGCATAATGATAAACATATGAAGAATTGGGCAGAATGGGAGAAGGTTCAATATACATATGAATGATGAGATTGGCATGAGCTGTATGGTTGAATATGATGAGAGAAAGAAGCAGTTAGCCTATAAATTACCAGTTAGCTATATAATTTTATTTTTATAAATAATTTCAATTATTTCTAAGAAAGGAAAAACTGTTTGAAATGAGAGTGGTTGTAGTCCTGTGTTTGTATAACGTGTGACCGGTAACCGGATTTTCAGACAGCCGTGTGAAGAGTATGACAAAGATCAGAACCAGATACGCACCGAGCCCGACAGGCAAAATGCACGTAGGAAACTTAAGAACTGCATTATACGCATACCTGATTGCAAAGCATGAGGGCGGCGATTTTATCCTGCGAATCGAGGATACCGATCAGGAGCGTTTCGTAGAGGGCGCGACCGAGATCATTTACGATACGATGCGCGATACGGGACTGAAACATGACGAAGGTCCGGACATCGGCGGCCCGGTTGGCCCGTATGTACAGAGCGACCGTCAGAAACAGGGCATTTACATGGAGTATGCCAAGAAGCTGATCGACAAGGGCGAAGCTTACTACTGCTTCTGCGATCAGGAACGCTTAAACAGCTTAAAGAGAGAAGTAAACGGCGAAGAGATCATGACCTACGATAAGCACTGCCTGCACCTTTCCAAGGAAGAGGTAGAGGCGAACTTAAAGGCAGGAAAGCCGTTCGTGATCCGTCAGAACAACCCGACGGAAGGAAAGACCACCTTCCACGACGAGATCTACGGAGATATTTCCGTTGACAACTCCGAGCTGGACGATATGGTTTTAATCAAATCCGACGGATTCCCGACCTACAACTTTGCAAACGTAGTAGATGATCATTTACAGCAGATCACCCACGTAGTCCGCGGTAATGAGTACCTGTCTTCTTCTCCGAAGTACAACCGTCTGTACGACGCATTCGGATGGGAAGTTCCGGTTTACGTACACTGCCCGACCATCACGAACGAAGAGCACAAGAAGCTGAGCAAGCGAAGCGGCCATTCCTCCTATCAGGATCTGATCGATCAGGGCTTTGTTTCCGAGGCAGTTGTCAATTTCGTAGCCCTGCTTGGCTGGTCTCCGGAAAACAATCAGGAGATCTTCTCCTTAGATGAGCTGGTAAAAGAGTTCAACTACAAGAATATCAGCAAATCTCCGGCTGTGTTCGATATGGTAAAACTGAAATGGATGAACGGCGAGTACATCAAGGCGATGGATTTCGATAAATTCTATGAGATGGCAGAGCCGTACATCAAGAAAGTAATCACCAAAGATCTGGATCTGAAGAAGATCGCAGCGATGGTGAAAACGAGAATCGAGATTTTCCCGGATATCGAGGGACACATCGATTTCTTCGAGACACTGCCGGAGTACGATCCGCAGATGTATGTTCACAAGAAGATGAAGACTAATCTGGAGACATCCTTAAAGGTATTAAAGGACGTTCTGCCGATCTTAGAGGCACAGGAGGACTTCTCCAACGACGCCCTGTATGCAGCACTGTCTGAGTATGTATCCAACGAGGGTGTTAAGACCGGTTTTGTCATGTGGCCGATCCGTACCGCTGTATCCGGCAAACAGATGACTCCGGCCGGTGCAACCGAGATCATGGAAATACTTGGCAAGGAAGAGTCTCTGAGCCGTATCAAGAAAGGCATCGAGCTTCTGGAAGCACAGCAGTAAATAAATGGCGGGATGATTCCGTAAAATCATATTTTTATAGTAAAAGAGTGCGCTCTGCATGGCAAAAATGCCGGGGCGCACTTTTTGTAACGGTTCAGAATTTTTTACATATTTTCAAATTCCGAGGAGAAAAATCAAAGCATGGGATTTAGTAAGGCACAGGAACAGGCGATCCGCCATCAGAACGGTCCGATGATGGTGCTGGCGGGGCCGGGATCGGGAAAAACGACGGTGATCACGCACCGGGTACGGTATCTCACAGAGCGCTGCGGCGTGAATCCGGGCGATATTCTGGTCATCAAGTTTACGCGGGCAGCTGCGGAGGAGATGCGCGACCGGTATGAGGCGTTAGCAGGGGATAGAACGCGGGTCACATTTGGCACCTTTCACTCAATTTTTTTCCGGATCTTGAAGCTGGCGTACCGCTATACGGCGGAAAATATCGTCCGCGAAGAACAGCAGATGGATTTCGTCCGGGAGCTGGCGCAGGCGGAGGGGCTTGAACCGGAGGATGAAAATGAGTTTGCATCCTCGATCTTGAGTGAGATAAGCTCGGTCAAGGGCGAGCGGATCGATCTGACGCATTATTATTCAAAAAACTGCCCGGACACGGTGTTCCGCCAGCTCTATGCCGGGTACGAGGAACGGATGCGGCGCGAGGGCCTGATCGATTTCGACGATATGATGGTGCTGTGCCTGGAACTTTTCACGGAGCGGAAGGATATTTTATCCGCATGGCAGAGAAGGTATCGGTATATCCTGATTGATGAGTTTCAGGACATCAACCGCCTGCAATATGAGATCGTGCGGATGCTGGCATTGCCGGAAAATAACTTGTTTATTGTTGGGGATGACGATCAGTCGATCTACCGGTTCCGCGGGGCGAAGCCGGAGATCATGCTGGGCTTTGAGCGCGATTATCCGGATGCGGGGCGGGTGCTTCTCGATGTGAATTACCGGAGTACGGAAGAGATCGTCCAGCCGGCCCTGCGCCTGATTCAGGAAAATGAAAAACGCTTTTCCAAGGCGATCCGGACGACCGGACGGCACGGAAAGGCGGTGATCACGAAGCTCTGGCAGGATCCGGGCGAGGAGAACCTGGCGATCGCGCGGGAGATACAGATCTATCTGCAGTCAGGGGTCAAGCCGGGGGACATCGCGGTGCTGTACCGGACGAATGCGGGACCGCGTTTTTTGATGGAAAAGCTGATGGAGTACAATCTGCCGTTCCGCACGCGCGACACGGTTCCGAACCTCTATGAACACTGGATTGCACGCAACATTCTGACCTATATCCGCATCGCCCAGGGCAGCCGGGCGCGGGGGGACATTCTGCAGGTTATCAACCGGCCGAAGCGCTATATCAGCCGGGATGCGATGCCGGATGCGACGGTTTCGTTTGAGAAGATGAAGGCATTCTATGCGGAGAAGGACTGGATCGCAGAGCGGATTGAAAGTCTGGAGGGCGATCTGCGGGCGATCGCGCGGATGTCGCCGCTAGCGGCGGTCAATTATATCCGCCAGGGCATGGGATACGATGAATATCTGATTGAGTATGCGACGTTTAGGCGGATGAAGCCGGAGGAACTTTTGGAGACTGCCGATGAATTAAAAGAGAGTGCGGCAGGCTTTAAGACCTTTGACGAGTGGTTTGCACACATCGACGCGTACAAGGAAGAACTGCTCCGTCAGGCAACGCAGCGGCGGACCGAAACGGATGCCATCACGCTCGCGACCATGCACAGTGCCAAGGGGCTGGAATTTCCCATCGTCTATATTCTCGATGCCAATGAGGGCATCACGCCACACAGCCGCGCGATGCTGGACGAGGATATGGAGGAGGAGCGGCGTCTTTTCTATGTAGCGATGACCCGTGCCAAGACCCGCCTGCACGTGTATGCGGTGCGGGAGCGGTATCACAAAAAGGCGGAAGTGTCGCGGTTTGTGTGGGAGTATCTGGGGCGGGAGTCATAAAGAGAAGCCCGGAAAACAGAAGCGTTTCATATTGTGCGGACGGTTTTTTAAAAAGTAAAAAATGCATAGAAGTATATACGCCCGAGATCGTGTTGAGGCTGTTAAATGGAAGATAATTCAGGAAGCAGGGAAAGATGATGTCGGGCGTATTATTATGGGAAAATATGTGAAAATGCCCAGTTGCTTGCGAAGTCAGTTGCTTTATGTTACGATAGAACAGACATTCATAGACTGATTGAATGCAGAAAGAATAGAGGGACGATATGGGTTGTGTACATCTGTACTGCGGAGATGGAAAAGGAAAGACGACGGCGGCGATTGGCCTGGCGATCCGGGCCGCAGGAACGGGAAAACAGGTAGTGGTTGCCCGGTTTTTGAAAACGGATCAGTCCGGTGAGGTGGAGATCTTAAAGCGTCTCCCGGAGGTGACGTTGATTCCCTGTGAAAAAACCTTTGGATTTACATGGAATATGACGGATGAAGTGAAGCGTGAGGCGGCTGCCTATTATAAATCTGTCTTTGAGGCGGCGTGCCGTGAGGCGGTAAGGCAGTGTAAA
>JBNMLY010000165.1:0-4323 GCA_050875065.1 Otoolea sp.
AGATAATTCATCAAAAAGACGAGGATCCCGCCGTGAGCCACGATCACCGCATCCCCGGCCGTCTCCCCCAGGATCCGCCGGATCGCCCGTTCGCTTCGCGCCTCACAGGATTTTCTCGACTCGCCGCCGGACGGGATGCCGACCATCGGCTGTTCCCGCCACAGATGGAATTCATCCGGATATTCCTTCTCCACCTGCTGCCAGTTTTTTCCTTCCCAGCCCCCAAAATCCCGTTCCCGCAGTTCCAGAAGGCGGCGAAGCGGCAACGTTTCACTTTTTGCCAGGATCTCTGCCGTCTGAAAGGCCCGCGCAAGCGGACTGGTATAGATCGCATCGATCCGCGTTCCTGCCGGATACCCACGTTTTTCTTTCAAAACACCTGCCAGCCGCTCTGCCTGCTGCCGCCCCGTCTCATTCAACGGAATATCGGTTGTTCCCTGTATCTTTCCCGCCCGGTTCCAGTCGGTCTGACCGTGGCGGACTAAATAAAACAGCATTTTCTACGCCTCCCAACGCACAACGTATCAACGCAGCGTTTCTTCCTAATGATCCTCGTATTCCTGTCTTTCCATCTCTTCCTGCGCCATCTCTGCCGGCTGGCCGCTGACCTTCATCGCATCCATCGTCAGCTTCATGATGTCGCGGATCTCATCCTCACTCATCTTCATGCGCTCTGCCAGCTCCGCAAGCGTCGCCTCACGCCCCAGCTCCCGTGCCATGCTCGCAGAAATATCCTTGAGGACATTGACGCGCGCCGCCATCTCCTCCTCAATCTTCAACTCGCGGTTCTGGATCTGCAGCGCATCCTCGATCGCCGCACGCACCTTTTTCTCCATCTGCGTGTCGAAATCACCGCTCTCATATTCACTTGCAAACAGGAACAGGGCCATATTGGCCTCCTGTACCAGATCGCCCGCCGGAAGCCCCTGATCGTGATACTCCTCCGCAATCTGAACCGCCTTCGCCAGCTTTAACTCTGTCAAGCGCGAAACCGCCGTCTTGTCGCCCTCCGCCAGTTTTTTCAGAAGTTCTGCTTCTTCCTCCGGCGTACCCTGCGGGAGATTTTTTAATTCTTCTAAGTAAATATCATAAAATGTATTGGATTCCATTTCGTGTTCCCTCCTAAAAAATAAATGCTTCTAAACGCTTCTTTTAAAAATACGTTTAGATTCAAATTTGATTTTATGTTTTTCATCAAACGTGTTCTTTCCATATTTCTATCAAATGATTCCGTCATTTTATCACAAACAAGCCGCAGATACAATCATTCCATGATTCTTTCCTGGCATCTTTTCATTCTTTCCAGCAAATTCCCCTGCATTTTGCTTCCTTCTTCCCATCCTTCTAACACCTGTCCGGCGTTTTCTCATTCCTATCCTTATTGACTCCGCCCTCTAATCATGTTACACTGAATACAGTTCTATAAGGAGGGCTAATAAATGGACATCAACTATGAATTATATAAAGTATTTTACCACGTTGCCTCGACGTTAAGCTTCTCGGAAGCATCCAAGCAGCTTTTCATCTCCCAGTCGGCGGTCAGCCAGTCGATCAAGGTGCTGGAAAAAAAATTGAACCAGACTCTGTTCATCCGCAGCACGAAAAAAGTACAGCTTACCCCGGAAGGTGAGATCCTGCTCAAGCATGTGGAACCGGCGATGAACCTAATCCGTCAGGGCGAAAACCAACTGCTCGACTCCAACAGCTTAAACGGCGGACAGCTCCGCATCGGTGCAAGCGACACGATCTGCCGCTATTATCTGGTGCCATTTTTAAGTGAATTTCATAAGCGTTATCCGAACATCCACATCAAGGTTACCAACCGCACCTCCATCGAATGTGCGAGACTCCTGGACAATGGGCAGGTTGATTTCATCCTGACAAACTATCCGAACTCCGGTCTCGGCGGCACACAGAACATCCATGTGCTGCGTGAATTTAACGATGTATTCGTCGCCAATGAGACTTATTTTCCGATGAAGGACCGCCCGGTTACACTGCGCGAGCTGCAGACACTCCCGATCCTGATGCTGGACCGCAAGAGCACCACCAGCGAATTTCTTCACAATATGTTCCAGAAGCACCAGCTTGACCTTGTACCGGAGATCGAGCTGAGCAGCAACGATCTTCTCATCGATCTGGCGCGCATCGGCCTCGGCATCGCATTTGTCCCGGATTTCTGTATTCCGGCGGGCGAAAAGGAACTTTACGCCCTAACCCTGACGGAAGCCCTGCCGCCGCGCCAGCTCGTCGTTGTCCACAATGAGACGATGCCGATCTCACAGGCATCCCGTGAATTTATTGAACTTCTGGAAAGCGGCTCCAAAATGTCTGAAGCTCCTGTTCCAGGGACGGCAGACTAACCCGTTTGACATCGTTCCATTCTCTCGGAAATAATTCCCGGTACTCCCGGCGCCAGAAGCGGTCATCCAAAAGAAGGATGACGCCCTGGTCGGACGCGGTCCGAATGACCCGCCCCGCCGCCTGGAGTACCTTATTCATGCCCGGATACTGGTAGGCATACGCAAACCCATCTTTTCCCGCTTCTTCAAAATATCCCTGTAAAATCTTCTGCTCCGTGCAAACCATCGGAAGCCCGGTTCCAACTACGATCACGCCGATCAGCCGATCACCCGTCAGATCAATTCCCTCCGAAAACAGGCCTCCCATCACACAGAACGCCACCAGGGACGTATCGCGCAGGGCAGTCCGTTCCGGAGAAAATTCCTGTAAAAATGCTTCTCGTTCTTCCTCGGTCATGTGGAAATCCTGAACCAAAATTTCCATGCTTTTTCCGATTTTCCCAGAACGATTTTCCCTTTTCTCATTCTGGTTCTTTTCAAAATTTTCCACAACATCTGATATTAGAAAATTCTTACCATCATCGTTCCAAAAAGGATTTTCTTCCTCCAAGACCCACGCATTTTTACTTTCATCTTCATCCAATTCAGCACTCTGGCACGCGTACTCCCCTTCATACACTTCAAGCACTCGGTTCATATACTGGTACGACGGAAAAAACACGATATAATTACCCTTCCTTGCCTCTGCCATCGTCTGAATGTACCGCAGCACCCGCCGGTATTCCGTTTCGTTACGCCGCGTGTAACGGCTTGTCACGTCGGTTGCCGCCAGCAGAAGGCGCCGTTCCTGCGGAAACGGGGACGGCACGTAAACCGTATAGTCTTCCTCCTGATCCGACAGAAGCATCCGATAATAGCGGAGCGGCAGAAGCGTTGCCGAGAAAAAGACCGCCGCCTTTCCCTGTGACAGGCACTGAGCCAGGTTCTCAATCGGGTTGACACAATACAGGCGGAGAATAAATGCACCGGACGGCAGAAGTTCTGTGTAGATCCGGTAATGCTCATCCAGCCGCTCATACATATTTAAAAAATGACGCACTGAAAAATAGAAGTCCAGAATCGTCTCCCGTCCGTCCTCCTCGCCCGGCTTTTCCAGATACTTTTCCATTTCCCCGAACACGCCGTTTAACACCGAAACCAGATGCCCGGCATCCGCCAGCACCTGATAGCCGTCACACTCCCGCTTCATCTCTAAAAGCGCCTTGTTTAACCTGGTAAGCTGCCGCCCCAGCGCCGGTGCGCGATGCCCTAACACCTTTTTCGTCAGAAGAACTTCTTCCTTAATAATAGAGGCACTGTACATTTCCCGCGCACGCGATACCAGGTTATGGGCCTCATCCATCAGGAAGAAGTAATCGCCCTCCGCTCCGTCCGCAAAATAGCGTTTCAGCCGCACATCCGGATCAAACACGTAATTATAATCGCAGATAATCCCGTCCACAAAGGAAGAAATATCGAGACAGAACTCGAATGGGCAGACCTGAAACTGTTCCGCATATTTAAGAATCACGGAACGCGTGATTCCAAATTCCTGATGTAGAATTTCATACACCGCATCATTGACCCGGTCAAAATGGCCTTTCGCGCGCGGACACATTTCCGGATTGCAGGCTGGTTTTTCCAGAATACACAGCTTTTCCTTGGCCGTGATCGTGACCGAGCGGAAATACAGCCCACGCTCCCGCAAAATCGCCAGTGCCTCCTCCGCCACTGTCCGCGTGATCGTCTTCGCAGTCAGGTAAAAGAGCTTCTGTCCATGTCCTTCCCCGATCGCCTTGAGCGCCGGAAATACCGTCGAGAGTGTCTTTCCGATCCCGGTCGGCGCCTGGACAAAGAGCCTGCGCCCGCGCGCCAGAGTCCGGTAGACCGCCACCGCCAGGTCCCGCTGTCCCTCTCGGTACGGATACGGAAAGTCCAGCACCCTAATCGATTCATCTCGGCGCAGGCCGTTGTGATAGAG
>JBNMLY010000166.1:0-4202 GCA_050875065.1 Otoolea sp.
GGCGTAGGTTATAATTCTGCCCTCTCCCCTGGAAAACTGCATGTCACCAATCCCGACCTTTAATTCTTTTTCACCCATCATATTATGAAACCCCTAAACTTTCTAAGATGTCATTCAGCGACTCAATATCCGGCAGCATCAGGAGCCAGTCCGAAAACGGCTTTCCATCAATGACGAAATCAGCGCTGCAATACATCAGCTTATCCGTTTCATATCCATATTCTGCGATTGGAACCATCAGGATTCCCCCCAGCATATTGATCGTGGCGCTCGGAACCGACAAATCCACTTCGACGTTGACGAGCTGTGAAAACGCATTAATATAAGAACATATGATAATGTTTCCCACTTCGACCAGTGCCGACTTTGCCATCTCGTCCATCTCCAGAAATGATTCATATCGCGTTGCCAGAACTTTCTCCAGCACAGCATTGGCAAAATCGAGATCGAACAGGAACAGCATCAGGCCATTGATGTCCCCATCCATTTTTACCAGCGCCGCCGCTACCAGCTGTTCTGCGTCGCCAATCCGGTTAACCGCTTCGTTGTAACCAAGAATATTCACTGCCGGAATTGTGATTCGTACTTCTTTTTGCAAAAGCTTGGAAAGAGACGTTGCCGCATGGCTGGTACCAATACTGCCGATTTCCCGCATGACGTCCAACGCCTGCAAATCCATGTCCTCATATCGTTTAATTTCCATTCTGCTTCCCCTATCCTCTCAATGAATTTATCGTTGACTCTATGTCGTCGGATGTTTCTATCATTTTGACTGCATACGAAAAGGCCCTCTGGCACTCAATGACATTGACCATCTCTTTCGCCAGATCCGTTCCTGAATTCTCCAACACTCCTTTCTGCACGGACACATTTTTATCGAGTGTTCCCTGAATTCCCTCATCCTGTGGTTTATATTCATTGTCCCCCACACTTAACAGTCGGCTCGGATTGGCAAATGTATAAGCGCTGACCTTCGGTTTATCGGTATCGTCGTCCTCATCCGTCGTGTCATCGGTATCATCCGTGGACTCCCCGTTCGCCTCCGCCTGCAGCTTCTCAACGTCGGTCACTTCCAGCTGGAGCGGCTGCTGGTTCTGGTCAAGCACCAGTTTTCCATTCTCTGTTACCAGATAGAAGCCATCGTCGCGCTGTCCGCGATGGAAATGTCCATCGCGGGTATAGGTGATCTCCCCGGTACTCGGATCCTGAATCATAAAGAATGCATTCGGATCCAGGAGCGCATAGTCATACTGGCTTCCCGTCTGGGTCACGGCCGCCGTGCCAAAATCCGTCCAGGTGCGCGCCAGGCGTGCCCCGACGCCGGTCTGCAGCTCCGTGGTCGCCGATTCGGAATCATTCAGTTTGTAGTTCATCAGTTCCGAAAAAACAGCCGTCTTCGGTTTAAAGCCTGTATTGTTGATATTTGCCAGGTTGTTCGACACAACTGACAATTTTTTGGTCAGCTGCCCTGCGCCTACGGCGCCTGTATAAAATGATTGATTCATTATCCTATCCCCCTTACAGCTTTCCTACATCTGATACTGCACGGCTCATGATCTGATCGTACATCTTGAGCGACTGCGCCGCACTCTGAAGCGCCCTCTGGGATGACATCATCGCCGTCATCTCTTCTACCATATCCACGTTGGATTTTTCCAGCGTTTTCCACTGGATGCCTACGTCCGAGGCCGATGGCGTTGTCTCCGTCTGGGTCGTCGAAAACAGACCATTATCTTCTTTGTGGAGCTGCGTGTAATCGGCAAAATCCACTACTTTCAGCGTTCCATAGTCCTCCGTCGTCGAGCTCGAATCCCCGCTGCTGTCATCCGACTGGCTCTTAATCTCCGCCGTAATATGTCCCTGGCTGTCCACTGTGAAGTTCTCATTTCCGATGTGGATCGGCTGGCCATCCTTGTTCAGCACACGCCCCGATTCATTTAAGATCAGGTAGCCCTCCGAATCAACGGAAAAAGAACCGTTTCGAGTGTACTGCACGCCCTGCGGCGTCTCAATACAGAAAAATCCTTTCCCCTCCAAAGCGAAATCATAGATTCCATCCGTCTGGTATAACGTTCCCTGATTGTAATTGATATGAACCTGATCGGCGGACCGGATCTTGGACAGTGTCGCCAACTGCGTCGGATTTTCCTTGTTGTATTTACCGGTACGGTACAGCATCGCTTCCTTGAACGTCGTGCTGGTCATTGTTTCATTCTTATATCCAGGCGTCTGGAGATTTACCATATTGTTACTGATTGTC
Source organism: Otoolea sp. (assembly GCA_050875065.1). Classification (GTDB taxonomy): domain Bacteria; phylum Bacillota; class Clostridia; order Lachnospirales; family Lachnospiraceae; genus Otoolea. Next base: position 2,261 of record JBNMLY010000166.1, read on the forward strand.
GTCAGGTTCCGGCTCTGCGTCAGCATACCGGAAGCTAGATTATAAAATCCCTGGTACATTCTCTTTCTGCTCCTTTCCCATCTTATTTTCCATATATCCCCGTAGTTTTCGCAGCGCCATCGTGTGAATCTGGGAAACCCTCGGCTGACTGACCCCCAGCACTTTCCCCACCTGCTCCATCTTTAGCCCCTCCATATAATATAGCGCTAACATCTGCTGCTCTTTGCCGCTGAGCTGGCTGATTCCATCTGCAAGGGTGTGCATATCTTCATCCCACAGATACGCCTCTTCCGGCTGACTCTGGATATCGCTGCTTGGAAACTGGGCAATCTGGGAAGTTTTCTGATCCTGCATCAGCATATCCAGTTATTGGATATTTCCCATATTTTTGAGGGACATGATCTTCTGGCAGTGCTTCCGGTCGATCCCCAGGTGTTTGGAGACTTCCTCGATCGTCGGCGTTCTTCCCAACTTCGCCCGCAGTGTGTCAGAAGCTGTCTCAATGATGCCTAACTGTTTGTAATAGCCCCGCGGCATCCACTCCTGTTTCCTGACACAATCCAACATCGCCCCCCGCACACGCGTACTGATATAAGTGGAGAACTTGATGTTCTTATCTGGATCATACATATCAATCCCCTTGATGATCGCCACCACGCCCTCGTTGACTGCGTCCTCCATCTGCATGGTCGTAGAATAAAGATCATAGAGTTTGCCCGCCATCGCCCGTGCGATGTACAGGTAGCGCAGCGTGATCTCTTTCTTTATCTCCGGATCCTTTGTCTTTTTATAAATCGCAAATAACTCTTTTTCTGTTTTCTCTTGTATTTCTTCCATATTTCTGCACTCCTGTTATCTGCCAGTTTATATTTTCCAGTTCCCGTTACGTTCCACTCTTTGGTACGGCGCTTATATTGCCAATCGACTGAATCTGCACATTGTTGGCAATCTCATTGAATGAAAGCACCCGCACGTTCGGATAAAACGATTCTATCAGATGGTAAAAATGGACTCTCATAACCTGAGAAGTCAGTATAACCGGATTTTGTGACATAGCGCCGAATTTCTTCATCTCGGCCGCCAACTGCTGAATCACACTCTGCAGTACCTCCGGACTTAGTGCCAGATACAGGCCATTTTCTCCCTTGGAAAGGGAAGAAACCATTTCGCGTTCAAGCTGTGCGTCTAAGGTAATTACCCTCATACATCCATCGCTGCAATACATACGCGTGATGGTACGCTTCAAGTTTTCGCGGATCTTTTCGACCGCCTGATCCAGTTCCCTTGCTGGGAGTCCTGTCTCGGAAGCTGTCTGTATCAGAGTTTCCACGATCGTTTCCAGATCGCGGATCGGAATTCCCTCTTTCAGGAGGTTTGTCAATACCCGCTGGAGATAACTGTAACTGATCACCTGCGGAATTGCCTCCTCCACCAGTTCCGGCGCCGTCTGCTTCAAGTTCTCTGTCAGACGGACTACCTCCTGTCGGCTCAACAGTTCATAGGAATGCTGCCGGATCACTTCGGAAAGGTGCATGACCAATACGGACAGCGGATCGATGACTGTATAGCCATATAGCTCTGCCCGCTCGCGGTTTTCTGGCTTGATCCAGCGGCTCGGAATTCCATACGCCGGCTCGATCGCCTCGATTCCATCGACCTCCTGCTCCGTCTGCTCCGGTTCCAACGCCAGGAAGTAGTCGATCAGGATCTCTCCGCCTGCCACTTCCTCTCCGCGAATCTTGATGCTGTACTGACTCGGTCCTAAGGTAGAGCTGTCGCGCAGACGGATTGACGGGATAACAAATCCCATATCCTGTGCATACTGCCGCCGGAAAATCACGATACGGCTGATCAGACGGCCGCCGACCGACTCGTCCGCCAGCGGTATCAGGCTGTAGCCAAATTCAATCTCGATCGGTTCCAGGTTCAAAAGGGTATAGAC
>JBNMLY010000167.1:0-4147 GCA_050875065.1 Otoolea sp.
AAAATAAAAGCAGCATGGCCTGCTCGGAAAGCTGTGTTCCTAAAAGCGGTCTGACCCCGGCGGTAAAAGAGGTCGTGGCGCACCGCGGAATGGCAAAGAACGGCCCGATCGTCAGATAGAGCAGGCAGGTAAAGAAATAGCTGTATCTGCGTCCGACGCGGCGGGACAGATCCTGAAGTCCATCGGAATGTGTGCTGCCGATCGCGGCAACGCCCAGGATCGGGATGCCGACGGCGGTCAAAATGAATCCGAACGCCGCCGGGAAAAACTGGCGTCCGGCAAGCTGACCGAGGTGCACCGGAAAGATCAGATTTCCGGCACCGAAAAACATGCCGAACAAGGTTCCGGCTACTAAAAGCCGCTGTTTGCGGGAAAGGCGGGCCTGTGTCATAGATATTCACTCCTCCTACATGAAAATGGAAATCTTTCTTGGATAGTCTTCATTATAAAGCGTCCCTTGCGGTTTGTGAAAAGCCAGTTTATAATAGAAGTATGACAAAATGTAATACCCTGACAGGAGGCGCACCATGGATGCAAAAAAACTGGAAATATTGATGACGGCGGTCGATCTGGGAAGTTTTTCAAAGGCCTCCGAGGTCGTTGGCTACACGCAGTCGGGACTGACCCATCTGGTGGACAGCCTGGAGCGGGAGATTGGATTTCCGCTGATCCGCCGTAGTTACAGCGGAATCGCGCTGACCGAGGCGGGAGAAAACCTGTTGCCGGATATCCGGCAGTTTTTGCAGGCGAATGCCAGTCTGGAAAACAAGATTCAGGCGGTGCGGGAGCAGCAGGAGGAGACGATCCGTGTGGCGGCTTATGCAAGTATCGCGATGTACTGGATGCCGGAGATTTTATACCGCTTCCGCCGCCTCTGCCCGAAGGTGGACGTCGATCTGCGCATGGTGGATCATGCGCTGGAACCGTTTGAACTGCTGCAGAGTGGAAAGACGGAGGTCATTTTTGCAAGCAGACAGAAAGATATGAAATGTGAGTGGATTCCGTTGTACCACGAACTGCTGTATGCGATTCTGCCAAAGCAGTATCCGCTAAACGGACGCAGGGAATTTCCGCTGCGCGAATTTGAGGGGAAAGATTTCCTGATGCCTTACGGGCGGTTCGATATCGATGTGCACGCGGCATTTGCCAAAGAGGGAGTGAAAGCGAAGGAACAGTCCGTCTATGTGGACGATGAGACGGTGATCCGCATGGTGGGAAAGGGACTGGGCGTTTCGATGATGTCAGAGCTGATGATCCGCGGGAATACGGAGGACGTCTACTGCGTTCCGGTTTCCCCGACCTGCATCCGAGAGATCGGAATGGGAATGAAGCCGGGGGCGGAGGACAATGGAAGCATTGCGAAGCTGAGAGAGTGTGTGATGCAGTTTGTGGATAGTTTAAATAAGGGGAAAAGGTCTCTCTAAAGTAGCTGGAACCAAAGCGGGAATGAAAACGATGCGCCAAACAGTCCCAGCCTTGCCATTTCCCGGGCATAGAGTGTATAATTATAGAAGAAACAAACGGAACGACCGGCTTTTCATCTTCATAGAAAATCCGGTGTTCTGAAATTGATAAAATACATATATTTTCAGAAAAATCGGAAATATAGAGACAGATAAAATGTATGGAAGGACTACACCGTGAGCATAAATAAAAACCTTTTTGACGCTCTCCCGATCGGCTTTTTCAACTGCCTGGCGAGCGGGAGCAGCAACCGCATTTATTCGGATTGCCTGCTGCTCATTTACCATGAGTACGACCGGGAGATCACGTACCGGATCGCCCGCAGCCGTATCCGGGATGCGCTTGCCATCTATCTGCTGGAAAATCATATCGATTATCTGGATGATGAGATGACGACGGATCGAAATTATAACCAGCTTGCCAACTCCGTGATCCGCAAATTCTGCTCGAAAGAGGTCGGATGGCTGGAGGAGGACACGGACGATGCGACGTATGAGAAACATATCATGATGACGGAGCAGGGCGTCTTTCTGGCAGAATTTCTCCAGAAGATGATGAAGCCGGAGCGGGAAGAATTTTCAAGCTATATCTTCAATATTTATAATATTTTACAGAATCCCGACCAGTGGGAGCCGGATATCTACGTCAATGCGCTTCGCTCGGTCTACCGCAATGCGAAGCAGCTTTCCGGCGCGCTCAAGCGTCTGGCGACCTTTATCAAGAAGATCATCGAGCGGATGGTGCGCGAGGAGTCCCTGGAAAGCCTGACGGAAAATGTCCTTGAATACTGCGAGGGCGATTTTGTCCGCGAGTACGCGCGTCTGACAAAACAGCAGAACATCCATATGTACCGTTCCTTTATCCGGGCCAAGTTAGAAGAGATGCAGAACCGGCAGGAACTCTTTGAACGCCTGGTGGCGGGATGCGCGAAGGAGGAAGAGCTGGAGCGCTTCGAGGCGGAGGATAAGGTGCTGGATATGATACAGACGATTCTGCAGTTTTTCTCGGTCGATTACGACCAGATCATGCGGGACATCAAGCACAAAATCAATATTTATCTCCAGATCGCGATTGGGCGGGCGAGATTCCTTCAGAACCGCGACAGCGATGTGCGCGGCCATGTCGAGCAGACGATCCGTGTGATTGCGGCGGAGATGAACACACTGGGCTGGAAGGATGATCTGCCGGAAGCGATGAACGGTTTATTTACGCTGGAAAATAATGAATTTATCGATACCGATTCCATCCGCTACCCGCGGCGGGAACAGACGATCCGTGAGGCGACGTATGCAGAACTCGAGGAAATGACGCAGGAAGACATCGACCGCGCGAGGGAGGCCCAGGAGCGGGAGGCCGAGAACCCGTATTCGAAGGATAAGATGAAAACCTATCTGGAAACCCTGATGGGAGAGCGGACGGAGATTTCCAGTGAGGAAGTTCCGATGGAGAGCAAGCGGGATCTCTTGAGCGCGCTCTCAGCGGTGGCCTACGGTTCGGAAAACGGATATGAGATACAGGCGGAGGATGGTTATCTGGAGACGCAGCAGATGCTTCTGCGGCGCTTTAAAATCGAACGCCGGAAGGAGAAATAAAGCATGGGATTTGAAGAAATATGGAATGAATATACATCCTCGGAAAAGGATCTGTTTCAGAAGAGTGTGAGACGTCTCTTGAAACAGACCTTTATCGTGCGTGACCGCGACGAGGACAGCAAGAAAGCGTACTATTTTGTCTCCAAGCGTTCGGAACCATTTTCAACCTATCTTGGTTATATCGGATATGATATTGTGATCGATCGGGAAAATGGTGTGATCATGCTGCAGAACTGCCGGGATCTCGGGGAAAATGGGAAACTGCAGATCAACCATGTGACGCTCAAAAAGATGGAGAGCGTGGTGTTATGCTGCCTCTGGACGCTCTATGCGGACCGCGTGCGCTCGGGAAGTCTTTCTAAAAATATCGAGATTTCCGTCACGGATCTGCGCTATGAGATGGAGAAATACGGCATCCGTGATCAGATTGACAAGAGCAGCTTTGCATCGATCCTGACGCTGTTTACCAAATATCAGCTTCTGCAGGTGATCGGGAAAGTCGGGGAAGAGGACTGCCGGATCTGCCTGTATCCGTCGATGCAGTTTGTGCTGGAACCGCAGGAGTTTGGCAAATTTGTGGAAAATGTCAACCGCCGGATGCAGGAAAAGTGGAGCCGTGAGGACGAAGAAGGAACGGTTGCAGGTGCTTTTTCAGACGGAGAATCGGGGGATGAGCCGGGAATTGAAATGAGTGGCGAACCGGATGAAGAATTAGAGGATGAATTTGAGGATGAATCGGACGAATGGGAAACGGAGCTGACAAAAGAGGAGGAAAACAGCGATGAAGAATCAGATGATCATGAATAGAAAATCGGCGAAAAAGCTGTTGATGGTCCGGTGGTCGCGTTTTCAGAACGTCTGCATCGAGCTGGAAGGTTCTACACTGGTAACCGGCGTCAACGGAAGCGGTAAATCGACGGTGCTCGATGCAATGACCTACCTTCTGACGGGCAACACGCAATTTAACAAAGCAGCGAAAGACCGTGACCGGACCGTGCTCGGTTATGTGCGCGGTGATACACGCAGCAACGGCGAAGCACGGTACTTAAGAAACGGCAGCGTGGTCAGCTACATTGCGATGGAATTTGCCG
>JBNMLY010000168.1:0-4119 GCA_050875065.1 Otoolea sp.
AAATGTCCGATACCAAACAGGTAGTATCGCCGGAATTTAAGAAAGCGGGCAGCAAGATCGTTCTCTTTACCCTCGAGAAAGATGCACACGACCTGCCGGTTTACAGCCAGAGCATGGATGGTTACGAGAAAATGTACCGCGATATGGAGGCTGGAAAGATTATTTCCGCGTATGCGGTTGAGGGCGCTGGTGTGGCTGAGGCTGTCAGCAAGATGGCATTCGGCAACCGCCTGGGCGTAAAGATTGAGCACAACGTAGACCCGAGAGACTTCTTCGCTGCTGGCTGGGGCAACATCGTATGCGAGGTTCCGGATGGCAGGGTAGGCGAGCTGTCCATCCCGTACACCGTGATCGGTGAGGTAACAGACAAGGGAACCTTCGAGTATGGCGATACCGTGATCTCCATGGAAGAGGCCCTGAAAGCATGGACCGGAACTCTGGAGAAAGTATTCCCGACCGCTTCCGGCGCGCCGATGAAGGCAGCAGAAGAGACACTTTACAATACCGACAAGGTATACGTATGCAAACATAAGATTGCAAAACCGACTGTATTTATTCCGGCGATGCCGGGTACCAACTGCGAGCTGGACAGCGCGAAAGCGTTTGAGGCAGCCGGAGCGGAGACGATCGTGCGTGTATTCCGTAACCAGAATGCATCCGATATCCGTTCTTCCATCGAGCAGTATAAAGAGGATATCAAAAAATCCCAGATCATCATGTTCCCGGGTGGATTCTCCGCAGGCGATGAGCCGGATGGTTCGGCTAAATTCTTCGCAACGGTATTCCGCAACGAGGCGATGATGGAGGAGATCGACAAGCTGCTTCACGACCGGGATGGTCTGGTACTGGGTATCTGCAATGGCTTCCAGACATTAATCAAGCTGGGACTTTTAACAGGTGGTAAGATCGAGCCGCAGAAAGCAGATTCCCCGACTCTGACGACCAACAACATCGGACGCCACATTTCCCGTATGGCATACTTAAAGGTTGTATCCAACCTGTCCCCGTGGCTCAGAAAAGCAGAGCTGGGCGGCGTATACTGCAACCCGATGTCTCACGGTGAGGGACGTTTCGTAGCCAACGATGAGTGGCTTGCAAAGCTTCGTGCAAACGGCCAGATCGCGATCCAGTACAGCGATCCGAACGGTAATTTATCCGTCAGTGAGGAGTGGAACCCGAACGGTTCCTACCAGTGCATCGAGGGTATCACAAGCCCGGATGGACGTATCCTTGGTAAGATGGGCCACAACGAGCGCTGCTGGAGCGATACAGGTGTGAATATCTATGGAAATCAGGATATGCAGCTCTTTGCTTCGGGCGTGGAGTATTTTAAATAAGAAAAAACATCTGGAGTAAAGATATTTGCACTTTGAAGGTAAAGTCTTTTAAACGGAAAAACAAAAAGTTATTGAAGCGATAGTTAAAAACAGGCCTTGTAGAGAGAAAAAATTGCTCTATAAGGTCTGTTTTTGTTATTGAAACGATCCTATGAAACGGAATGAAGACGGGAGATAGCGAATGAATTTTGTGAAAGGATTTTCAAAAAATGGGTGTGCATGAGGGGAAAAGTATTGTATACTTATAATACTATTTACAGGCAGGCGCATTTGAGGTGGAAAGTGTCGCGCGATAACGTGGCAACAGCGGAGCGCTTCGTCTTGGAATGCAGAGCAGCGATAAAATTCGTTACAATTTGCACAGCGCGTGAGCTGTCATTTTAAATCTGGACAAGATCGGGATAGTCTAGGATAACAAGGTAAATGTAAAAAGTGCAAGAAATATATTTTAAAAATAAGGGGGATTTGACATGGTTGAGAAGACAATCTTTGGAACAATGGAAGATGGAAGAGAGGTCAGCCGTTATACATTGACAAATCAGAATGGTGTTTCCGCATCCTTTTTAGATCTGGGGGCAATCTGGTCCACAATGCGGGTGCCGGATCGGAACGGAGAGATGGAGGATGTGCTGCTGGGACATGAAACAGTGGCAGACTGCTTGGCAAGTGACGGTCATTTAGGGGAGGCTGTTGGACGAAATGCGAACCGAATCGGAGGCGCAGCGTTTACGTTAAATGATAAAAAATACGAATTGACGGCAAATGATGGCCCGAACAACCTGCACAGCGGTATGGATTTCTACCGGAACCGTATCTGGGCGGCAGAGTATGAGGCGGGCGGCAATCAGGTTTCTTTCACGCTGGAAAGTCCAGACGGCGATCAGGGATATCCGGGCAATGCGTCGATCTGCGTGACCTATACGCTGACCGATGAAAATGAAGTGAAGATTCACTATGAGGGAACCTGTGATCAGGATACTGTTTTTAATATGACGAATCATGCGTATTTCAATCTGGCAGGCCATGAGAGCGGCCCGGCGCTTTCGCAGCTCGTCTATATCGACAGTGATGCGATCACGGCGGTGGATAAGGTGCTGATTCCGACGGGGGAGATCCGCAAGGTAATGGGAACTCCGATGGATTTCTCGGATTTCAAACCGATCGGACGCGATATTGAAGCCGATTATGATCAGTTAAAACTGGGTGGCGGCTATGATCACAACTGGATCCTCAACCATGCGACAGGTGGATTTAGTCTGGCGGCGGCAGCCATCGACGAGAAGAGCGGACGCAAGATGGAAGTTTACACCGATCTGCCGGGCGTGCAGTTCTATACAGGTAATTTCCTGGATGGACAGGTTCCGGGCAAGGGCGGCGTGAAGTATGCGAGACGCCAGGGCTACTGCTTTGAGACACAGTATTATCCGAATGCAGTCAATATGCCGGGATTTGCCTCCCCGATCGTGAAGAAGGGCGAGAAGTACGATACGACAACCAGTTATAAATTTATGACAGTTTAAATTTGGGATTATGCGTGACGGAGTTCGAATGTCTCATTGCGGCTTTCGGGCGGCTCACATTGAGCAAGCGAAATTAGATGAAATGTTTCATCTGTGATGGATGTACGATTATTTTGACGTAGGATAGAGACATAGGATAGAAATGACATGGGCGAGAAAAACAACAAGGGAGTAAAAGTGCTGGCATCTGCCAGCCTTTTATTTGTGACAATTATCTGGGGCAGCGCGTTTGTCGTGATGAAAAATTCGATGGACGCGATCACACCGACGTACCTCCTGGCGTACCGATTTACGATTGCGGCACTTGGAATGACCGTCCTTTTCTGGAAACAGATCCGGGGGATGTCGATGCAGGAGTTTCAATGCGGCGCGTTGACGGGACTGTTTTTATTTATCAGCTATTATTTTCAGACGTATGGGCTGAAATATACGACCGCGAGTAAAAATGCATTTATTACGACATTGTACGTGGTGATCGTGCCGTTTCTGGCGTGGGCCGTAAATCATGTGCGTCCGAAGGCGAATAATCTGGTTGCGGCGGGGCTGGCCGTCGTGGGACTGGCTCTTTTATCGCTGAAAGGCGATCTTTCGATTAATTTTGGCGATTTTCTGACGCTGGTGTGCGGCATCTGCTTTGCCATCCATATGATTTTTCTGGACCGTTTTACGGCGTACTGTACCCCGATCCGCCTGACGGTCATGCAGATGGGGACGGCGGCAGTATGTTCCTGGGTGGTAGGGCTTTTGACAGAAGGGACATTTCATCCAGGCGTATTTGCGCTTCCGGGCGTGGCAGTTTCGATTCTGTATCTGGGGCTTGCCTCCAGCATGCTCTGCTTTCTGCTTCAGACAGTCGGACAGAAGTACCTGAGCGCCAGCACTTCCTCGATTCTGCTGTCGTTTGAGTCGGTCTTCGGGCTTTTGTTTTCCGTCTGGTTTCTGCATGAGGAGCTGACAGTGCGGATGCTAGTCGGCTGTGCGCTGATGTTTGCGGCGGCGGTTCTGGCGGAGTGGACGCCGAAACATTCGGGCTGACGATATTTCATGGTGAGATGCGGCAGATGCTTTTGGAAACGGAGATACCGTATAATATTAAGAGTAAGATAGGAGCAGAACAACGTGGCAAAATCGTTATTTATAGCCGAAAAACCGAGCGTGGCTCGGGAGTTTGCAAATGCACTCAAGGTAAACGGCCGGTCGGCGGATGGTTATATTGAATCGGAGAATGCGGTTGTGACCTGGTGTGTCGGACATCTGGTTAC
>JBNMLY010000169.1:0-4072 GCA_050875065.1 Otoolea sp.
ACATTCCCCTTTATACGATGTTTGTCTCGGAGCTGGAGAATGCCCGCTATGGCCGGCTGGAGAAAGAAAACCGGATCGAACGCTATCTGCATGACTGGTCCATGAACGAGGGGCATCCGGAGGTGCGCGCCGGGGAAAATAGTCATCCGACGCTGGCGGTGAGCTGGTATGGGATGGCAGAAGATTATGAGGAAAGCCTGACATTTTTGCTGGAATTGCTCTCCCATCCGCTTTGGGAGGATAAACGGGCGGTCATACAGGCATTGGATGAGACCATCCCGTCCTGCGATGAGTCGCGCAGCGATGCGTATTCGCTGGCAGTGCGTCTGGCCGCCGCCGGATATAGTCTCCATACGCGTTACCAGGAATACGTCGGAGGACAGGCGTTTTACGAGTTTTTGAAGGATCTGCGCGGGCGCCTGGAGCGGGAGGAGGACTGTATCCGGCAGTTGGGTCGGAAGATGGAGGAGGTGCGCGACCGTATCCTGCAAGGAAAAGCGGTGACGGTTCTCCATGTGGCGCCGGAGGAGAATCTGGAAACGATGCGTTTGTGCGCTGGGCGGATTCTGGGGGCTTTGTCTGAAAAAAATGCGGAGGTTGGCGCAGAAATCCTCCATCTTCCGATCCCGGAGCGCCGGGAGGCGGTGATTGTAGAAAGTTCGACCCAGTATACGGTTTTTTCGGCAGAGCTGAGTGTTGTGGAGGAATTTTCGGGCCGCCTGCTTCCGTATGTGAATGCGCTGGAGGATCGGTATTTTGTGCCGCAGCTGCGTTTTCAGGGAGGGGCGTACAGTGCGTCTTTTGCGTTCACGCCGACGATGGATCGGATCGTGGCGAGCACCTACCGGGATCCGAGGGTTCGGGAGACGATCCGGGCGATTCAGGCGGCAGCCGGGGTGCTGGAAGACCTGAAGTTGTCGGAGGCAGACCGGAATGGATATATTTTAAGCAGCTACGGCAATGCGACGGCGCCCTGCGGACACCTGGGACGCCGGATGGCAGCGATGCAGTATGTGTATAATGGCCTGGATGTTGAACGGATCCGCCGCTGGACGGAGGAGATTCGCATGACAACAGCGGAGGATCAGAAAGCGGCAGCGAAGATGATACGGCGGATTCTGGAGGAAGCCTGGATGGTAACCACCGGGAACCAGACTGCGATTGAGAGCAACCGGGACTGTTTTGACCGGATCCGGGACTTCAGGGGCAGGGCGTGATTCTGCGTTGACGGTTACATAGACGGTTAAAGGGTATGAGGGTAAAAATCGGGAGGCAGGAGAATGCGTACAAAGCGATTAGGAGATATGCTTCTGGAACTGGGGCTGATCACAGATGCACAGCTTAAGGAAGCGTTGGAATATCAGTCAAAAGAGAAAGAGCGTCTCGGTACGACGCTGGTAAAACATCACTATATTACAGAGGGGCAGTTAATCGACGCCCTTCGGATGCAGCTGGGTATTGACTATATTGATTTGACCAGGATTGACATTGGACCGGAGATGTCGCGTTATGTGCCTAAAAATCTGGCCAAAAAGATGATGGTCGTGCCGGTTCGCATTTCAAAGGATCAGCTCTATCTGGCAATGGCGGATCCGCTGAATTTCATGGCGATCGAGGAGGCACAGCGTACATCGAAAAAGCGGATTGTCCCGATGATTGCCTCCGAACCGGCCGTAAAGCGTGCGATCAATATCCTGTATGGGAATGAGGGCGCGGCGGAAGCGATGGCGCAGATGCAGGCGGAGACGGCGGCCATCCATGAGGCACAGCAGGAGCAGGCAGCGGCGCGGGAAGGCCAGGAGAATGCAACGCCGATGGTGCGCCTGGTTAATTCGATCATCGAGCGTGCGTTTTCAGAAAATGCGTCCGATATCCATTTTGAACCGACTGAGGAGGAAATGGTAATCCGGATGCGTATTGATGGGCAGTTGCACCGGATCATGACGATTCCGCCGGAACTCAAGGATTCTGTGATTTCCCGTTTAAAGATTATGTCGCAGTTAGACATTGTGGAAAAACGGATTCCGCAGGATGGCCGTGCCGTCCTGCACTTAAGGGGCAGAGATGTGGATATGCGGACGTCGACGCTTCCGACCCTGTATGGAGAAAAAGTGGTTATCCGTATCCTGAAACGGAATGAAGAAACCCTGAACCGACGGGGAATCGGAATTCCCCCGCAGGAGGATGCGAAGATCGATATGCTGCTGGGGCTGACCTCCGGCGTTATCATGATTGTGGGGCCGACGGGTTCTGGTAAATCATCGACGATGTATACCCTGATTCGGGAACTGCTTTCTGACCGCACGAATCTGATTACGCTGGAAGATCCGGTGGAGTATCATATCAAGGGAGCGACACAGGTACAGATCAATGAAAAAGTAGGTCTGACGTTTGCATCGGGACTCCGCTCGATCCTGCGGCAGGATCCGGATATCATCTGTGTGGGTGAGATCCGGGATGGAGAGACGGCGGAGATCGCGATGCGTGCGGCGATGACGGGACACCTCGTTATCACAACGGTTCATACGGAGGATGCGATTTCGGCGATCGACCGTCTGCGGGATATGGGAGTGGCGCCGTATCTGATTGCGGCGGGACTCAGGGGCGTTATCTCCCAGCGCCTTCTGCGAAAAATCTGTCCGAGCTGCAAGACGAAGATAGAGCCGCAGAAAAAGGCGTTGGAGATGGCTGGAATCCCCGATATACCTGGAAAAACGTACTGGCAGGGAAATGGATGTGATCAGTGTTTTCACTCGGGCTACCGGGGAAGAATTGGCGTATTTGAGGTTATGATGATTCAGGAGGAGCTGCGCCGCTGTATTCTGGAAGGGGCGGGACGGACTCGTTTCCTGGAGGCAGCCCGAAAGGAAAGCCACTATATTCCGATGATTGAACACGCGCGGGAACTGGTGGAACAGGGTGTTTCTACGGTGGATGAGGTGATACGGACCCTGTTGGCGTTGTAAGAAAGCAGAAAAGGGCAGTCTGAGGAAAGCGGTAAGAGTGGCACTGAAAAGTGGATTTACCAGGAAGTAAAGTAGGATGAAAGAAGAGGACAGGCAGAATGTATGGAATCGAAGAACTGATTGCAAGGGCGGCAGAAAAACGGGCATCGGATGTCCATCTGATTGCAGGATTACCGCCAAAATGCAGAATTGACGGCCGGATTGAAACTTTGGCAGAGGGGGTGCTCAGCCATGAAGATTGTGAGGAATATGGGCGTCAGCTTGCGGGGGAGCAGAGCGAACAGATTGAGACAATCGGGCAGCTGGATTTCAGTGCGTTTTTGGCGGGGCGGCGGCTTCGAATTAACCTGTTCCGGCAGCAGGGGGCTCTTTCGGCGGCGATCCGTCTTTTGAGCAGCCGCATTCCGAGACTGTCAGAGCTGGGACTTCCAGAGGCAGTCAATCAGTTTTCGGGCTGGAATAAGGGAATCATTCTGGTAACCGGCGAGACGGGAAGCGGTAAGTCGACGACGCTGGCGGCGATTTTAAATGAGATTAATCAGAATCGTTCCCTCCATGTGATTACGCTGGAAGACCCGATCGAGTATGTGTATCAACCTCAGCAGTCGATCATCAATCAGCGCGAGGTGGGGATGGATGTGGAAAGTTATGAGAAGGGGCTTTATGCGGCGCTTCGGGAAGATCCGGACGTGATTCTGATTGGCGAGATGCGGGATCCGGCGACGATCGAGACGGCGCTGGTGGCGGCAGAGACGGGACATCTGGTATTCTCGACCATCCATACCAATTCTGCGATTGACAGTGTTGATCGAATTGTAGGGGTATTTCCGGAAAATAAACAGCCGCAGATCCGTCTGCAACTGTCGATGACCCTGCGGGCGGTGCTGGCACAGCAGCTTGTGCCACGCGCGGGGGGACGGGGACGGGCGGCTGCCTGTGAACTGATGATGATGACGCCGGCACTGAAAAACCTGATCCGCGATGGAAAGACCCCGCAGATGCAGAGCTATCTGCTCTCGAGTGCCAAGGAAGGCTCGATTACGATGGATAATTTCCTGGTTCAGATGGCAAAAGAGGGGGTAATTACCCCGCAAACGGCGGTGGAG
>JBNMLY010000170.1:0-4030 GCA_050875065.1 Otoolea sp.
CTTCTGTCTCTGACGGTTCTCGCAGATCCAGTCATGGATATAGTAGGCTGGGCCGCCTCGGTAGCCGCCGTAGAGTGATCGGGCTTTTTGTGGAGCTGCGCCAGCGTTGCCTCGATAAAGGCAGTTGCCGAGCCGAGGAGTGCCGTCAGCCACATCCAGAAGAGGGCTCCGGCACCGCCCGCCGAGAGTGCTGCCACGACACCGACCAGATTGCCCATGCCGACGCGGGTTGCGGTTGATACGATCAGTGCCTGAAGCCCGGAGAGAGAACCGCCCCGGTGGCCGTTTTTTTCATTTTTTTCTAAAAGTGCATGCAGCATATCCGGAAGCATCCGAATCTGCAGAAAGCGTGTCCGGATGGTACAGAAGATACCTGTCGGGACGAGCAGAAGGACCAACAGCGGCAGGTTGACGCTGCTTCCGGGAAGCGGCAGATGAATCCAGTCGCCCCAGAGAAAGTAGTAGGTTTTTTCGATTAGATTGATAATTGTGTTCATGTTTCCACTCCAGAATTTTAATTAGTAAAGGTGCGTCCGCGGGTGCTTGACGCTTGCCTGAAAGATAGTTATAATGAGTGGCAGGGAGTTTTCGGACTCTCTTAGATCATAAGGAAAAGGAGAATTCATATGCAGTACGCAATTGCACATTTAGATCCAAATGAGGACAATCCTTCCATGGAAGAGAATCCTTGCATCAATGTTGATTTTGAAAATGAAGAGGAATCATGTCTGGAAGCTGCAACCATGATGATGGATGAAGGCTACAAGATGGTGACTCCATTCTTCATTGAAGACGGTGGCAAGGCGGGCACCTACTCCTGGGAGTATGTCAATGCCCATCTGGTAGTCCGTACCGAGTAATGCTTCGCGTTGTTGTTTAAAACTGTATCGTTTTAAAGCGTGTGAGACTTAAAATGCCGGAAAGAGGAGATCTTTCCGGTTTTTTATTTGCCTGAGCGGCAGATTGAAGTCTGTCCCTGCGTGTCTATAATAACTATTTCTTTAATAGGCAATTAAATTTTCTTATTATTTATATTCAGTATTGTACCGCATAGTCAGGGGAAGTGCAAGGAAAAAACAGGATAAACAAAAGAATTGAATTGGCAGATAAGAATATATGTTCTACAATAAAAACACGATGTAATCAGTTGAAAGTCGCTCATAAATCTCCTATAATGGACAGAAGAATCAGAAAGCGACATACGGAGAGGCATATGGATACAGAAAAGAAACCGACAGATAAAAAGGAAGTGCTTCGAACTGGTTTTACGACCGGTACCTGTGCGGCGGCGTGTACGCGGGCGGCAGTGCGGTTTCTCTGCACGGGGGAGGCACCTGCAGCAGCGGAGACGGTCACACCGTCCGGGATCCGGGCGATTCTGCCGATTGTGCAGGCAAAGCGGGAACGAGAGAGTGCTGTCTGCGGTGTGCAGAAGGATTCTGGGGACGATCCGGATGTGACGAATGGGACACTGATCTGTGCGCGCGCAGTACTGGCTTATCAGGAGCGTCCGACCCACCTTTATAATAAGGAGGGATCCGATGATGACAGGACAATTTCAAATGAAACGCCGTGTGGAAATATAAATACACGTATGCTGGAAAAAGATGTGAAAAAATTAAAGGGATCGGAGGGTGGATACACGGATCCGGCATATCCTGGGATCCAGGTGACCGGCGGCGAAGGGATTGGTATGGTGACGCGGGGCGGGCTCTCGTGCCCGGTGGGGCATTATGCGATCAATCCGGTTCCGCGGGCGGCAATTTTCCGGGAAGCCGATCTGGCTCGCCGAGAGGCAGGTATGCCGGCTCTGCCGTTGCGGATTGTAATATCGATCCCGGCGGGACGGGAACTGGCAGAGAAGACGTTTAACCCGCATCTTGGGATTGTCGGCGGTATCTCGGTTCTCGGGACGACCGGGATTGTCAATCCGATGAGCGAGGCGGCACTGGTTGAGACGATCCGGCTGGATATCCGGGTGCACGCACAGGAGAACGTATCCTTGTTGGCGGTGGCACCGGGCACTTATGGAGAACGCTTTTTAAAAGAAGAAACCGGACTTTCAATGGAAAATTTCATCAAGTGCAGCAATTTTATCGGAGACAGTTTTCAGATGCTAGCACAGGAGGGCATTCACCGGTCACTTCTGGCAGGGCACGTAGGAAAGCTGGTAAAGGTGGCCGGCGGCGTGATGAATACCCATTCCCGGTACGGCGATCGGAGGATGGAGATTCTGGCGGCGTGTGCGCGGGCGGTTGGTTTTCCGGAAGCGGACGCCTTGCTGCCGATGAACACCACAGAGGAGGCAGCTGATTTTCTGCATGAACATGGGTGGCTGGACCGGGTCATGGAGCAGGCGGCCCATCAGGTCAAGGAGGTATTGGAAGAAAAGAGTGGTGTCCAGACAGAGGTTATGCTCTTTTCAAGCAATTATGGACTGATGGCGCGGACGGCGGGAGCAGACGCGTATGTGCGGGAACTGCTGGAGATGGAGAGACAGATGGAAGAGGCTTAATTTTATAAGTGATGAAAGATATGACAAATAGATAAAAAGATCTTGAGTTCCAAAGACATTTCGAGTGGGGTATTATAAAAGAGTCGTAGAGCACGAAGGGTTGAGAGTGCGGGAGTAGAGAATATAAAAAGGAGAATTTATATATATATGGTATATTTTGTCGGAGCAGGTTCGGGAGCGCCAGATTTGATCACAGTGCGGGGAGCGCGCCTTCTGAATGAGGCAGATCAGATTATTTACGCAGGTTCTCTGGTCAATCCAGAACTTTTGAATTATAAAAAGGAAACGGCTGCCGTCTATGACAGCGCGAAAATGACGCTGGAAGAGGTGATTGAGAAAATCCGGGAGGCGGAGGCGGCCGGGAAGATGACGGTGCGGCTTCACACAGGCGACCCATGTGTGTACGGGGCGATCCGGGAGCAGATGGACGAGCTTGACAAGCTGAATATTTCATATGAGGTATGTCCGGGGGTCAGCTCGTTCTGTGGTGCGGCGTCTGCACTAAATCTGGAGTATACGCTGCCAGGGATTTCCCAGAGCGTGATTATTACCCGGATGGCGGGACGGACGCCGGTGCCGGAGCGCGAGAGTATCGCATCGTTTGCGGCGCATCATGCGACGATGGTTATCTTTTTAAGTACCGGAATGCTGAAAAAACTTTCGGAAGAGCTGATAAAGGGCGGATACGAGGCAGACACACCAGCCGCGATCGTCTATAAGGCGACCTGGCCGGATGAAAAGAGGGTTGTCTGCACGGTTGCCACATTGGCCGAGGCGGCCGATCGGGAAGATATCAAAAAAACGGCTCTGATTATCGTCGGAGATGTGACGGCCCAGGCGGGATATGAGCGCTCCCGCCTGTATGCACCGGAATTCACGACAGAATTCCGGCAGGGGACGGATGGTTTTGTGTATGAGTAAGTGCCAGGGCACGATACATTTTTACGTCTGTTCAGTGCATCTAGGCGTGAGATAGCATGATTTACGCTGGATGGTTATGAAGTCAGAATAGAGAGGGATTGTTATAAATGGAACAGTTGAAACTTCGGGTCAGGAACGGTATCTGCATTTGCTTTACCGCACAGGGAAAAGAGACGGCAGTGCGTCTGCTGGAGAAATTAAACCAGCAGATGGAAGCGCCGGTTGACTTTTTAGATTATACAGGATCCGAACATTCGAAACCGCTGAAGCAGGTGGTGCGGGAAGCATTTCAGGAAAGGGAAGCGATTTTGTTTATCGGTGCGACGGGGATTGCAGTTCGTCTGATTGCACCGTGGGTGCAGGACAAGATGAAGGATCCGGCGGTGCTGGTGATCGATGAGCAGGGACGCTATGCGATCCCGGTTTTATCCGGCCATGTGGGCGGCTGCAACGAGCTGGCAGAAGCGGCGTCACAGATTCTGGGGGCAGAAGCGGTTGTCACGACGGCGACGGATCTGCGTCAGGCATTTGCAGTAGATGTATTTGCGGCGGAAAATGGTCTGGTAATCAGCGATCGGGAGCTTGCCAAACGTA
>JBNMLY010000171.1:0-3991 GCA_050875065.1 Otoolea sp.
ATCAGGCGGTGGTTCTGCGTCTCCGCATACAGAAAATCATCGAGCAGAATGCGCTGGGTGGACGCCTGACCTCGTCCGAGTGCCGCCTGAATTTCGATATAGGCAGGCGCGGCGAGAAACGTCCGGATCTCATCGAGACACCAGGCGAGCGCCTTTTCCTCGACTGGTTTTAAGAGATAATCAAGCGGGTGGGCGCGGTAGCCCTGTAGCGAATAGTCGCGTTCCGAGGTGGTAAAGACGATCGGAAGGCGCTCGGCCGTCTTGCGGAGCTCCAGCGCTGTTTCGATGCCGTTGAAGCCAGTCCGATCCAGCATAATATCCATAAAAACCGCATTAAAAAGGCCTGGACGGAACGACTCGAGAAACGCCTCACCGCTTTCATAGCAGTCAAAATGCGCCATTTCCCCATGCTTCTCCAAGTTCTCCTGTATCAAATGAATCAGATGATTCTGATCCAATTTCAAATCTTCGACAATCGCAAAATGCATCAAAACTCAATCCCCCCTTTTATTCAAAACCGTGACCATTTAGGTCGAGGTTTGACCGTTTGCGTCGATGTGGTTTTCAGTAAATCTTTCATTTGGTATGTTTATAGTATAAAAGTTATGACCCGAAATGTAAATGAAATATCGTGATAGAAATGTTAAAAAGGCAGGTGGGATATGGTACGAGTCGTAATATATGGGGAACAGCCAGCCGAGGTGAAAGGGCTGGAAACAATGCTGCGTGAGATTTTGACCGAAAACCGGAGATGGCCGATGATTCATACATATATCGGGGATCTGGACGGCTACCTGCATTTTGTCCGGGGCAATCCGTACCTGATCATGCTGGCATCCGTGTCCGGGCCGGATGGGATGGAAGTGGTGAGAAAAATCCGGGACAACAATCCGGCGGCCGCCCTGATCTGGCTGTCCAGTCCGGATCATGCACTTGAATCCTGGCGGCTTCACGTGACCGCATTTGGGGTATATCCAACGAAAAAAGAAGAATTAGAAAACCTTCTGGCGGTGTGTAGTGAAAGTCTGCTGGAACGGGTGGATAAGAATGAACGGAGGGGAAGATCATGAAAAAGAAATATACACGCGCCCTGGCAGCAGCGCTGGCGGCGGTTATGATATGGAACACGTGTGACTGGCATCCGCAGGTGCTGGCGGGCAGTTCCGTGCAGTATATCGAGGAAGTAAAGGAGCTTTCCGAGGAGATTCTGCATCAGGAGGTTCCGTATGGAACGAAATATAAAGATCTGGAGCTGCCGGACAAGCTGAAAATGCGTGTTTGGAAGGAAGATGCGTCTGGCGAGTCAGAAACAAAGGCAACGGCGTCGGAGATTTCAACCAATCTTGAAAATTCCTCAAAAAAAGAGAAGATCGGAGTCTATCTGGTGGATGAACTGCAAAACCAGAATGAAAATGGTGGAAAATCAGAAGCACAGAAGGCATCCTCATCGGAAATAGACGGAGAGGACAAAGAGGCTTCCAAAGCGTCCCCGTCGGATGCAGACGACACCTCCGCAGACGGAAACTGGAAAGAAATCAAGGTCCGCTGGGTTCTGGACGAGACATTCAGCGAAAAAGAGAACTATGACGGAAAAACACCGGGTGTCTATGTGTTTGACGCGGAGCTGAAAAGCAGCCGCTATGAGCTGGACACGGGATTTCTGCCGCGCATCGAAGTGACCGTATTGCCGGAAGTTTATGTAGATGTCTATCAGTTGACTTGTGAGCATGAGTTTGATGAAAATGGAAAATGCAGACTCTGTGACTACCAATGCCCGCATGAAAATATAGATGAAAGCACCTATATTTGCCAGGATTGTAATGCAGAGTTTGTTGCCAAAGTTACAACGGCGGACAACAATATTATTTATGTCACCGACTTTTCTACCGCTATAAACAATGCGGACGGCGGTACGGTAGAACTGGAGACGAATATAGAAGGCAGCATCAATATTTCCGCCGGAACCTTTACACTTGATTTGAACGGCAAGATAATGAAAGAAGTGACGATTTCCGGCACAGGTGCGCCTACGATTTTGGACAGTACGAGTGATATGTCCGGTCTCATCGAAAAACTTGTTATTACAACAGATAGTACCGGGACTATTTGTCTCAGAGATTTTCGCTTAAGCGAATTCCAAAACAGTAGGGGTAATAGAAACCTGGACACATTGCTGCCAGATGGCTATGGCATATACAGCAGTATTAGCTGGATGGGGACGGCTCCTTATAGTTTTAGTGTTTCTGACGGGGCTAAGATTATTCCGGCGGTGAATGAGATTAAGGGAGACAAGAAGATTGCCGTTCCCAAGGATTCCAAAACACTTCCTGTTGACTTGTCTTTCCAAGTCAGTGATAAAGTGATTGGAAATTATAAGGGAGTCCAAATTAAGTGGTACAATGTTGAGCCGAGTGGAACTCGAACACTTCTGGCTACCGAGAACCACTATAACAGCGTGCAGTCGGATGGAAGTTATGTCCGAAATACAGAGCAGACGGTAACTTGTGAAAATGTCCTGACGAGTGCCGAGGTAAATGATAAGTTTAACAATGTAATTGCGGAGGTGTCTATTTTTGATGGAAGTCCTGAGCATGGCAAGATGGTTACGACCGTCCTGCACGGCTATTCCTTTACCATCGATCATCCAAGCATCAAAGATGCAGAATTTACTAGAGTAAATGGGCACGTTGGTAATGGACAATTTGTCGTACTTCCTCAAACCAATAGCGCGGAAGCAGTGCGACTTCAGATACTTTTTAAGCTAAGGCTTGGGGAGAAAGAACTGAAAGAGTATGAAGATTACATCGTTCTGGATGAAAGTGATAGAGGAGCGGATGTCGGAGATTATATATTAAAAATTCAAGGAATCGGTAACTACAGTGGAATCAAGGAGTTTCCATGGAGCATCCGGCAACATACCCTGGGAGCCCCAATTTTGGGCTATATTACAAAGACCTACGATGGCACAACAGTGGTTACGCCGAAGCTGGGACAATTTAATAGCAAGGAAGAAAGCTCATATTTACCGTTGTCTGTGTTTATGAAAGAGGGAAAGGATTATAGAATACTATCAGCGGATTTCGATTCCCAGGATGCTGGCAGCGGCAAGGAGCTTACCATAAAGGTGGAGCTGTTAAATTCCAATTATACCTTCGAAAATGGAGCAAAAACGACTGAATTCATATATCAGTCAGGGTGGGGAGTGAACTTCAAAATCGACAAGGCGGATGTACCGGACTTCACCAGGGAGAACTCCTTTACGGTCATGAATGACTATGAAACTACCTACAGTGTGGATCTTCCGGCTCTGCCTGAGCTGGAGCAGCCGAAACAGTACGGTACTATCTCCTATGAGCTTAGTAAGGTAGAGATAGAAAATGCTTATTACACTGGCGGTGCAAAGGTGGAAGACGGCAGATTGCTCCTGCCGATCCAGAAAAACAGTGTGGACACAACCGGCCCGATCGGAAGCGTCGAGGTGACCGTCAAGACGACCAACTACAAGGATGTTACATTGACTGTCAATCTGAACGCCGAGAATAAGCAGGTTCCTACCGTGACTGCGCCGGTAGCCAATACACTGACCTATAACGGGGAGGAGCAGCCTCTGGTTACCGCTGGAAAGACCAGCGGCGGCACGATGCTTTACCGGCTTGACGGCTCTGACTGGAGCGAGCAGATCCCTACGGCGAAAGAAGCAGGAAAATACACAGTATGGTTTAAGGTTCAGGGCGGCATAGAGTACACGGATGTGGCAGAGCAGAGTGTGACGGTAACCATAGCGGAAAAACCGGCTGATGTCGTGATCCCTGACAAAAATACCTCTAGCGGTGGTTCCGGTGGTTCTTCCGGTGGAAGAGGCAGCAGCACGGGCAATCAACAGTCTGGAAATGTCAGCAAAGATTCGAAAAAAGGAAATGTCAGCAGAGATTCGAAAAAAGGAAATGTCAGCAGAGATTCGAAAAAAGGAAATGTCAGCAGAGAGCAGGGC
>JBNMLY010000172.1:0-3973 GCA_050875065.1 Otoolea sp.
AAGATACCTGCCTACCGTGCCTTTTATCTGGACAGCCTGGCGGGCGATGGCAGGATGAAACTGTTTCAGCGGGATGAAGCCTATGGGATGATGGTGCGCGATCTGAAAACGGCGCAGAGTGTCAGCTATGCGGTTCCGGCGGTGCTCGAAAAGACGCTGCGGGAGTATCAGAAGATTGGCTATACGTGGATGCGGACGCTGGCCCGGTACCATTTTGGCGGGATCCTGGCGGATGATATGGGGCTGGGAAAGACGCTGCAGGTGATCGCACTTTTGACGGCTTTTTATCAGGAAAAAACCTTGGCAGGGTCTCCGGCTGACGGCAGCCGCGGGGCAGAACCGCCGCGTCCGTCGCTGATTGTCTGCCCGGCTTCGCTCGTCTACAACTGGGGGCAGGAATTTGCCCGTTTTTCGCCAAAGCTCCGAGTACTTCTGATCGCCGGGACGGCAAAAGAGCGCCAGGAACAGCTGGAGGAGCAGATGCGGCTGGAGGAGCCGGCTCGGGCACAGGTGATCATTACTTCCTACGATCTGCTGAAACGGGATCGGTTGGCGTATCTGGACCGCACCTTTGAATATGAGATCATTGACGAGGCGCAGGTGATTAAAAATGCGAAGACACAGGGCGCAAAGGCGGTGAAGGAGATTTCGGCGAATGTCCGCTTCGCCCTGACCGGAACACCGGTGGAAAACCGGCTCAGCGAGCTTTGGAGCATTTTTGATTTTCTGATGCCGGGATTTCTCTACAGTTACCGGAGGTTCCGGGAGCGGTATGAGCTGCCGATCGTGAAAAATCAGGATCTGGACGCGCTTGCGGCCCTGCAGCGGATGACGGGACCGTTTGTACTGCGCAGGCTCAAGGAAGATGTGCTGCAGGAACTGCCGGGCAAGGAAGAGCGGATCGTTTATTCGGCGGCGGCAGGGCGGCAGCAGAAGCTGTATACAGCGGCGGCACTGAAACTGAAGGAGGCGCTGGCGGGCGGCGCCTGGTCGGGCAATGGGAAGATAGAGGTGCTTTCGCAGTTGATGCGTTTGCGCCAGATCTGTTGTGATCCGGCGCTGTGCTTCGAGGATTACACCGGGGAATCGGCGAAGCTGGAAACGTGTGTTTCGCTGATTGCCTCCGCTTCGGCAGCCGGACACAAGATTCTTCTGTTTTCACAGTTTGCCTCGATGCTGGAGCGGATTCGGGAGCGGCTTTTGCAGGAAGGAATTGCCAGCCATCTGCTGATCGGCGCGACCCCAAAGGAAGAGCGGAACCGGATGGTGCAGTCATTTGCCTCGGATGAGATCCCGATCTTTTTGATTTCGCTGAAAGCGGGAGGAACGGGATTGAACCTGACGGCGGCGGACATCGTGATCCACTACGATCCATGGTGGAATGTGGCGGCGCAAAACCAGGCGACTGACCGTGCCTACCGGATCGGGCAGGAGAGGCCGGTTACGGTGTACAAGCTGATCTTAAAGGATACGATCGAGGAAAATCTGCTGCGCCTGCAAAATGCGAAGCTTCAGCTTGCGAGCCAGGTCGTTTCCGAGGGGATGGTTTCGATCGGGGATCTGAGCCAGAGAGAACTGATGGAGTTGTTCGAACAAAACGGATAGTATGCATTTTTTGAAGAAATCAAACGGCTGTCCGCAGGTGGTTTGGGGATGGAAGATGCAGCACGAAAAAGAGGTGCAGTTACAGGAATTATTGAGAAAAAGCATAGGTGTGGTTATATTGAAAATATAGAAAATCTAGTGTATAATGGGAACACTTGAGATTTTTGAGTAAAATCCTGCGACGGTGTGAGAAAATAGAACCAGAACCGTTGCAAATTTCGTACCATAAGGAGGAACATCTATGAGTATCCGAGTTGGAATTTTAGGATATGGCAATCTGGGACGCGGCGTGGAGTGTGCGATCCGCCAGAATCCGGACATGGAACTGAAAGCAGTATTTACACGGCGTGCGCCGGAGACGGTCAAGATCCTGACCGAGGGCGTACCGGTTTATCATGTAGATGAGGCAGAAGCGAAGAAAGATGAGATTGACGTCCTGATTCTCTGCGGCGGTTCAGCAACCGATCTGCCGATTCAGACCCCGAAGTATGTACGGTGGTTTAACGTAGTAGATAGCTTTGATACCCATGCAAAGATCCCGGAGCATTTCGCGGCAGTCGATGAGGCAGCACAGAAGTCCGGCAAGGTCGGTATCATTTCCGTAGGCTGGGATCCGGGTATGTTCTCCCTGAACCGTCTCTATGCAACTGCCTGCCTGCCGGAGGGCGAAAATTATACGTTCTGGGGTAAGGGCGTCAGCCAGGGACATTCCGATGCGATCCGCCGGATCGAGGGTGTCAAGGATGCGAGACAGTACACAATCCCGGTTGAGAGTGCGCTGGAAGCAGTCAGAAGCGGCAGCAATCCAGAACTGACCACCCGTGAAAAACACACCAGAGAGTGCTTCGTTGTGGCAGAAGAGGGCGCAGATCTGGCTAAGATCGAGAATGAGATCAAGACTATGCCGAACTACTTCTCCGATTATGACACGACCGTTCATTTCATTACCGAAGAAGAGCTGAAACGCGACCACAACCGTCTCCCGCACGGCGGTTTCGTACTCCGCAGCGGTAAGACCGGCTGGAACAAGGAGAACCACCATATTATCGAGTACAGCTTAAAGCTGGATTCCAACCCGGAATTTACTTCCTCCATCATCGTGGCATACGCACGCGCGGCCTACAAGATGAACCAGGAAGGCCAGAAGGGCTGCAAGACCGTCTTCGATGTGGCACCGGCTTATCTGTCGGCAGAGAGCGGAGCGGATCTGCGGAAGAAGTATCTGTAAAATAGAGATGAAATGGAACATTCCAGGTTTGTTTGGATTTGCGAAATAGAACATATCTGTGGGCTCGGAAAAGGTTTTGGAGATTCTCTGAGAGCGGATTTTTCAGAAAAAGAAATTCATTAAATAAAAAAAGGAAGCGTCTGGATTGCAGAAGGTTTGCAGGACAGGCGCTTTTGTTTTTGAGTTAAGTTGATTAAATTTCAAAAAGTTTTTTCAAGATGTGTTTGATGGCTTTTCTAATTTTCGGAAGTTTTCTGTGCCTGTCTGACCGCATCAATAAATTCCTTCACACCTGCCCCCGGGTGCAGAGGATACAGGATTCCGTAAGGGATCGGATGATTCCAGTCAACTGGTATCGTGACGAGTGCGGGATGGACATCCTTCCAGCATTCGATGGTAACCATCGCATTCTGGGTCTGTTCGCAGCGGTTGAAGACGCCGATGTCGTAAAACTGAGAGGTGTCCTCAATGCGGATGTGCGGGTGTGCTTCCACTTCATGCCGAATCGCGTCCACGGTGGAAGAATCCCCCGCCTTGACCATCATAAGTGTCTCGCCTTCCAAGTCAGAGAGCGTCAGGCGTTTTTTGGAGGCAAGCCGGTGCTCTCTGGAAACGGCAATGCAGTGCTGGTATTCGCCAAGTTTAAGAAACTGACAGCGGTCGAGCCAGAGCGCCGAGTCACAGACTCCGATCAGAAAGTCAAATTTTTCGCCTAACGCGGCAATCTCCGATAAAATTCCCCGGTGGTCATCCTCAAAGGGAACGATATGGAGTTTATAGCCCGGAAATGAATCATTGAGCTGGTACCAGAGATCCATGAACGGTTTGCAGGGATTTAGAAGGGAGCTTCCGATGCAGAACGTCCGGTCGCAGCCGGAGACTGCCTGTCTTGCCTCGGCGATTGCTTTTTCGGAGTAATCAAACATATATTTCGCGTGCCGGTAAATGATTTCTCCCGCCGGTGTCAGCCGCACACCCTGCGCGGTGCGGGTAAACAGGGTTAGATTTAGGTGTTTTTCCAGCGTGTTACACTGTTTCATGACCGAGGGCGGCGAGAGGTATAGTTTTTCAGCCGCTTTATTGAAGCTGCCGCAGTCTGCGGTACAGACGAAAGCAGTTAAAAGTGGATTAAACATAGAG
>JBNMLY010000173.1:0-3967 GCA_050875065.1 Otoolea sp.
ACGGCTGCAACCAGTTCTGCAGCTATTGTATTATACCATATACGAGAGGACGCGTCCGCAGCCGCCGTCCGGAGGACGTCGAGCGAGAGGTACGCGAGATCGCGGCGGCCGGATATAAAGAGATTGTCCTGACCGGTATCCATTTAAGCTCTTACGGCGTCGATTTCAAGGACGAGCCGGAGACGGAAAACCTGCTGACTTTGATCAAACGCCTCGATCAGATTCCGGGCATTGAGCGCCTGCGCCTCGGTTCCCTCGAACCGCGTATCGTAACCCGTGAATTTGCCAAAGAGCTGGCAAGCCTGCGGACGATCTGCCCGCACTTTCACCTGTCACTCCAGAGCGGCTGCGATGCGACCTTAAAGCGCATGAACCGCCGCTACAACGCCGCCGAATATCAGGCGTGCTGCGAGATACTCCGTGAAGAATTTGACAATCCGGCAATCACGACGGATGTCATCGTGGGATTCCCGGGCGAGACCGAGGAAGAATTTGCTGAGACAGAGCGCTTCTTAAAAGCAATTCATTTCTACGAGATGCACATATTCAAATACTCCCGCCGCGCCGGTACCCGCGCCGCCGATATGCCTGACCAGGTACCGGAGGGCACCAAATCCGTCCGCAGCGATATCCTGCTGGCGCTGGAGAAGCAGCAGTCCTTAGAATACCGCGAGCGCTTCCTCGGAACCGAAGGCGAAATCCTCCTCGAAGAACCGCTCGAGATTGACGGAACCAAATACATGATGGGTCACACCCGCCAGTACGTCAAAGGCGCGGTGCCATATGAAGATGGATTGAAAAATAAGACGGTGAAAGGAATCTTCACGAAGGCACTGAATGAAGAGGTGCTTCTACTGGAAAATAAATAAAGAAACAAAAAACCAATGACACTCAGAAACTGAGATTCATTGGTTTTTTGCATAAAGATTTCATCATTCATATAATAAACGAATAAATAACCAGGCGAGCGACAGCGATGCCGTCCCCTAATCAAATGCATAAATGCATCGAATCCTATCGCTAACGAATCCGAAAAAGAAGAGGCTGGTGGAAAATGCAGAATCAGCGTTCAGAATCGGAATTGTACGCATCTTGAGCACGCGCGTCCGCATGGGGCGGACAGTCTTGTCCGACACAGGCGAACGGGTGTAGCGAAAGCAAGCGAACAATCCGATTCTGAGACGCAGATGGCGCATTTTCCAGCAGTCTCTTCTTTTGAACGTGTAACGAATTGACAAATTAACCGGGTAGCAATCAATTCACTCCAACGAGATCCTTAATCACTTCTCCTCCAATAATCAATCCAACCACCGACGGCACAAACGAAATACTTCCCGGAATCTGTCGTCTGGCGGTACATTTACGAGCCGTTCCCGGCGGGCAGACACAGTGTGCGCGGCAGGAGATTGCCATATCATCCACCGGTGTCAGCGGTTTCTCTTTCGAATAAACCACTTTCAGTTTCTTGATTCCGCGCTTTTTCAGCTCCCGCCGCATAACCTTCGCGAGCGGGCAGACGGAAGTCTTGTAAATGTCAGTTACCTCAAAAGCAGCCGGATCCAGCTTATTTCCGGCGCCCATCGAGCTGATGATCGGCGTGTGGCTTGCCTCCGCCTGCTCTACCAGCATCAGTTTTCCCGTCACGGTATCGATCGCGTCGATCACGTAATCATACTGGGAAAAATCAAACTCATTTTCGGTCTCTGGCGTGTAGAACGTCTTGTAGGTGTGGACAACCGCGTGCGGATTGATGGATTTGATGCGCTCTTCGGCGACATCGACCTTGTACTGGCCGATCGTAGAAGTCGTTGCGATGATCTGGCGGTTGATGTTGGTTAAGCAGACCTTGTCATCGTCGATGAGGTCGAGGATACCGACGCCGCTGCGCGCGAGCGCTTCCACCGCATAGCCGCCGACGCCGCCGATGCCGAAGATGGCAACGCGTGCTTTCGATAAACGTTCCATGGCATCCCTGCCAAGGAGAAGTTCAGTTCTTGAAAATGAATTTAACATATGATACTCCCTTATATATATTCTGTCAGTAAGTTTTTCTGATTGGCTGCATGATCCTTATATGAAATATTCGATCGTAGCTTCCTCCGTCAGCACCGTATTCCGGTTAAACAGAAGCACCGCCTCGCGTCCCGCCATCTCACCCAGCGCGTAGAGCTCCATCGATTCCCGGTTAAAATAGGAAAATGGCACCGAGCGGTTCCATGAAAATGGGTGATCGGTCACAAGAAGCGCCTCTTTTTCGTCCGGGTTTGTAAACGGGACGGTCTGATAATACGGATCAAACAGCAGAATCCGTCCATCCTTGACGCCGGTAAAAAGTACATAGTGCGCTACCTCATAGTAGAGGCGCACGACAACCGCACCGCCGCGGTGCAGGGCGTCGAGAATCAGGCTGTTGTCCCCGACATAGACATCCGAACCGCGCAGATAGCGGCTGGATACGGGCAGTTTTCCGATGTCGCCAAGTCCCTGCAGCCAGTTGCTTAAAAACATCATCGCCGTGCAGGAGGTTTCGCTCTTTCCGGCCGATCCCTCTGGGCCGTAGCAGTCGAGGCAGTAGAGCATGATATTTCGAAGAATCTCCGGCGGGATCTCCTCGCGCTCAAACAAAAAGCTGATTGCGTTTAAGAGGGAGGTCGGACCGCAGTCGTATTCCGATAATTGGTAGTGAAGCGGATTTTTCATGGTTTAAATCCTTTCGTCTGCGGCAATCCTCTGGTGCGCCGCCGTTCTCTTGTTTTGTAAAATAAACTGTGCTATATTTAAAGATAACAGGTTCTGTTTCCGGTCGTCAAAAGTACCGGACTGTTACCTGAAAATCAACCAAAAACGCCTCAACCATGCTGGAGAAGCGTTTTTTACCCATCAGTTCGGTATTTTATTGTAAAGGTGCGGTCTGCGTTTGTCAAGAAAGACGTGAAGAAATAAGTAAGAAACAAGTTACTGTTCACGGATAGGCACTTTTGGAACCGAAAGTGCCGTATAATAACAGAAATAATCAAAAAAAGGTTGACAGATACGGTATAAAGTGATAATATACCTACTAAGTTGATAGGAAAAAGAAAAGGAGTGAAGGTCATGAAAACAGTCAATGGTTTTTGGATGAATACGATGTGTTGCAGCAATGTTTGTATCTGTATGGATCGATGTTGTTGTCGCATTTGTGTACGCGAAAACCAGAAAGCTGGACTTCGGTAACCGAGGTTCCCGGACGAAAGCCGGGTTTCGTGAATCTTTTTATTCATAAGGGTAAGGATATAGAAAGAGCGCATCCGCGTACACAAAAATAAGCAGGACAGGCGGCTGAAAAGCTGGATTTGAATGCAAGAAATGTGTATCAGGGATGTGCTCTTTTCAGTTTTGAAGCTTTTCTTGCTGAAAGAAGTTTTGAATTGGGAAAGAGTTCTGGAAAACAACAAAAAATAAGGTTTCAGAACAAAATAATAAAAAATGTAAATAAGAACACATAGAAAATTAAAAATCATCACAGATAAATAGGAGGAAAATCATCATGGCAAACATTTATAAGGGAACACTGGGACTGGTAGGAAACACACCGTTAGTGGAGGTTGTGAACATCGAGAAAGCACTGGGACTGGAAGCAACCGTCCTGGTAAAACTGGAGTATTTAAACCCGGCTGGAAGTGTAAAAGACCGTATCGCAAAAGGCATGATTGAGGATGCAGAAAAGAGAGGCATCCTGAAAGAAGGTTCCGTCATCATCGAGCCGACTTCCGGTAATACCGGTATCGGTCTGGCTTCCATCGCGGCGGCCAAGGGATACCGCATCATCCTGACCATGCCGGAGACGATGAGCGTAGAGCGCCGCAACATTCTGAAAGCATACGGCGCAGAGATCGTACTGACTGAGGGTGCAATGGGCATGAAGGGCGCGATCGAGAAGGCAGAGCAGCTTGCCAAAGAAACGCCAGGCAGCTTTTTAGCCGGACAG
>JBNMLY010000174.1:0-3954 GCA_050875065.1 Otoolea sp.
GAGATGGCGGAGTACAAAAAGAGCGGAAACTGCAAGGCCCTGTTAGTCAGCGGCTGTATGGCACAGCGCTACAAAGAAGAGATCTTACAGGAAGTGCCGGAGGTAGACGGCATTCTCGGCACGACCAGCTACGATGAGGTCAGCAAGGTGCTGGCGGAGGCGCTGAAAGGCGAGCGGGTGTCCGATTTCCACGATCTGTCTGAGCTTCCGGAGACGAAGATGCGGAGCAAGCGTCTGGTGACGACCGGCGGACATTATGCCTTTTTAAAAATTTCCGAGGGCTGCAACAAGCGTTGTACGTACTGTATCATTCCGTCCCTGCGCGGACCGTACCGCAGCGTGCCGATGGAGCAGCTTCTGGCAGAAGCAAAGGATCTGGCGGATCAGGGAGTGAAGGAACTGATCCTGGTTGCACAGGAGACGACGCTTTACGGCGTGGATCTGTATGGCGAGAAGACCCTGCCGAAGCTTTTGCATGAGCTGGCGCAGATCGACGGAATCGAATGGATCCGCATCCAGTATTGTTACCCGGAGGAGATCACGGAGGAACTGATTCAGGCAATCAAGGCCGAAGAAAAAGTCTGTCATTACCTTGATATTCCGATCCAGCATGCAAGTGATGCCGTCCTGAAACGCATGGGACGCCGCACAAACCAGGCGGAACTCCGGGAGCGGATTGCACATCTGCGGGAAGAAATTCCGGACATTGCACTCCGAACGACCCTGATTTCCGGTTTCCCGGGTGAGACGCAGGAGGATCATGAGGAACTGATGCGGTTTGTCGATGAGATGGAATTTGATCGTCTGGGTGTGTTTGCCTACTCTGCGGAGGAAGATACCCCGGCGGCCGGATATCCGGATCAGGTGCCGCAGGAGGTAAAGGAAGACCGCCGCGACGAGATCATGGAACTGCAGCAGGAGATCGCGTTCGAGAAAGCGGAGGACATGAAAGGCCGTGTGCTGGAAGTTATGATCGAGGGAAAAGTGGCAGACGAGAATGCTTTCGTGGGACGTACTTACAAGGACGCACCGAACGTAGATGGTCTGATTTTTGTCAATGCGGATGTTCCGCTGATGTCCGGCGATTTCTGCCGCGTCCGCGTAACGGGAGCACTCGAATATGATTTGATAGGAGAGCTGGCTGATGAATTTACCGAATAAGCTTACGACGCTGCGCGTCATCATGATTCCGTTTTTTGTGTTTTTCCTTCTCTGGCAGAACGGTGAAAACTATACATTCCGTATGATTGCACTGGCACTGTTTATTATTGCCAGCCTGACAGATCTTCTGGATGGAAAGATCGCCAGAAAATACAATCTGGTTACCAATTTTGGAAAATTCATGGATCCGCTTGCGGACAAGCTCCTAGTGTGTTCCGCGCTCATCTGTCTGATTGAGCTGAACGCACTTCCGGCATGGATGGTCATTATTATCATCAGCCGTGAGTTTATCATCAGTGGGTTCCGTCTGATCGCCTCGGACAACGGAGTTGTCATCGCCGCCAGTTATTGGGGCAAATTTAAAACGACGTTTCAGATGGTATCGGTGGTGTTACTGATTCTGGATATTCCGGCGCTTGCGCTTGTCACGACCATCTGTGTCTGGATTGCGCTGGTGCTGACAATTGTGTCACTGGTTGATTATATTTACAAGAACCATAAAATACTGACAGAAGGGAGTATCTGATATGATAGTCGAACTGATCTCGGTAGGAACAGAGCTGCTGCTTGGCAATATTGTCAATACCAACGCGCAGTATTTATCGGAAACGTGTGCAAAGCTGGGGCTTAACGTGTATTACCAGACGACGGTAGGAGACAACCGCGAGCGTATGACGGAGGTATTTCGGACAGCGCTCTCAAGAGCCGATCTCGTCATCATCGGGGGCGGTCTGGGACCGACGGAGGATGATATCACGAAGGACGTCTGTGCGGAATTAATGGGAATGCCGTTGGTGGAGGATCCAGAGGTGCGGGCACATCTGGAGGACTGGTACCGGCAGCGCAAACGCACCGATATCCCGGAGAGCAACTGGCGCCAGGCACTCGTGCCGGAGGGGGCAGTCGTATTTGCCAATACAAACGGCACAGCTCCGGGACTTGCCCTGGAGAAAAATGGCAAGACTGCGATTCTGCTTCCGGGACCGCCGAACGAGCTGTATCCGATGGTCGAAGATCAGATCTGCGCTTATATTCAGAAACGTTCCGACTGTGTGATCTATTCCCAGATGTTCAAAATCTGCGGATACGGGGAGAGCAAGGTGGAGGAAATGCTTCTCGATCTCATCGATCAGCAGACGAACCCAACGATCGCGACGTATGCGAAGACAAAAGAAGTACATCTGCGCGTGACCGCGAGAGCCGAGAGCGAAGAGGCAGCCAAGCAGCTCTTGAAGCCGGTTGTAAAAGAGATCAAGAAGCGCTTTGGCAATGCGGTTTATACCACAGATGAACATGAAAATCTGGAGGATGTGGTTGTCCGCCTGTTAAAGAAGTACGACCTGACGGTGACAACCGCAGAGTCCTGCACCGGCGGCCTGATTGCCGGACGCATCGTTAACGTGCCGGGCGCTTCGGAGGTCTTTAACGAGGGATATGTAACGTATTCCAACAGGGCAAAGAAGAAGATCCTGGGCGTCAGCAAGGCGACGCTGAAAAAATACGGCGCTGTCAGTGAGCAGACGGCGCGGGAGATGGCGGCCGGCGGTGTATTTACGACCGATGCGGATGTCTGTATCGCCGTGACCGGTATTGCCGGACCGGATGGAGGCACCGAGGAAAAACCGGTGGGACTGGTTTACATCGCATGTTATATGAAAGATAAAGTCAAAGTAGAGGAGTACCATTTCCGCGGCAACCGCGAGAAGGTACGTGAACAGACGGTCATCCAGGCCCTGGATCTGCTGAGACGGTCGATTATCAAGAATTATAAAAAAGATTGATCATGTGAAGGAGGGAGAGCTGACAGGCGGGAAGAAACGGCCGGAAATGTGCTGTTTTTAGAGCGCCATGTATCAGGCTCTCCCTTTTTAGGAGGCGGAGACGATGATTTGGTATAAATATCTGTATCTGGGAGAAACTGCTAAAAAGCATCGTTTTTCGATCCTCCAGAGACTCCGTCTTGGAAGGGTGCAGCCGGGGGTACATGTAATCACACCCGCTTCCGGCGCTCACAATCTGCTCGACATTTTACCCGCCTGCGTGTTGCGTCAGCGATATTACCGTGAACAGCCGGATCTTCTGATTGTGGGGGTCGGAGCGAGTTATCAGGATACGGCGGAGTTGGCGGGGCGGATTGTCGAAGAGACGTATCGCGAGACAGGCGGGTTTGATGTAAAGATGTATCTGGGGGAGAAAGAAGACAGATTGAGGAAAAAGTGGTAAGTGATTTTGGAAGTGTGTCAAGGGCTTTTTAAATTGAAATGCGACGTATCTGCCCCGGCTTACCGTCGGAAATTTTTCGAATTGAATATGTACTGCGATTTACAGCTGAAAATTGTTCAGAATGAAAAATTTGTATGATACAAGATAGATATTTAATACTGTCAATGAAAGAATGAGAAGCGGGAGGGGATGGATTGCTGCATATTTTATTCATAATCTTAAAAATACTCGGAATCCTGCTTCTTGTCATTCTGGGAGTTTTACTGGAATGTCTGCTGGCGGTTTTATTTGTCCCGATTCGGTACAGGGGGGACGGAAATTACCACGGCATAAAGGAATTTGGCGCGCATCTGCATGTTCATTGGCTGCTTCATGTGGTGTCACTGCGGATTGCTTATGAAAATGAGCTGCGATATGTAGTCAGGCTGTTTGGCTTCCGGATTTTCGGAAGCGAGAGTGAGGAGAGGAAAACGAAATCCGGGCATCTGCACGAAGAAATCCAGACGGAGCGTGCAGATGCCCGGATTTCGTTTTCCTCTCCTCACTCTCGCTTCCGAAAATCCGGAAGCC
>JBNMLY010000175.1:0-3926 GCA_050875065.1 Otoolea sp.
ATGTAACTTCTGCCAATGAATGCTTTCAAGTAGCTTCTTTCAAATCTAACGGCCTTGATTTACTTCGCCAGCATCATACGGTCATTTGCAAATTCTTCCCCGCTTACCTTCTCAAATCGTTCCAGAAGATCTTCTACCTGCAGGTTTTTCTTCTCTTCCCCTGCTACATCGTAGATAATCCGGCCCTCGTGCATCATAATCAGGCGGTTACCAATCTGAATGGCGTCTTTCATATTATGAGTGACCATGAGAGCGGTAAGATTCTGTTCTGCTACGATCTTTTCTGTGAGATCGAGGACTTTCCGGGCGGTTTTTGGGTCGAGGGCGGCGGTGTGCTCATCCAGAAGGAGAAGTTTTGGTTTCTGGAGCGTCGCCATCAGAAGCGTAAGCGCCTGGCGCTGTCCACCGGAAAGCAGGCCGACTTTACTTGTCATACGGGTCTGGAGACCCAGATCAAGCTGTGCCAGTGCCTCACGGTAAAAGTCTTTTTCGTTCTTTTTGATTCCCCAGCCAAGTCCTCTGGTTTTGCCGCGGCGCAGCGCCATAGCAAGATTTTCCTGGATCTCCATATTCGCTGCGGTACCACGCATCGGGTCCTGGAAAACTCGGCCGATGTATTTGGCACGTTTGTACTCCGGTTCTCTGGAAATATTGACGCCATCGATCTCGATCTTGCCGGAATCAATCGGGTATACGCCCGCAATCATATTTAACGTGGTGGATTTTCCGGCGCCGTTTCCGCCGATGATCGTCACAAAATCCCCCGGTGCCAGATGTAAATTAATGCCGTTTAAGGCTTTTTTCTCATTGACCGTTCCTTTATTAAAAGTTTTTCTCACATTGGTTATCGTCAGCATTACTCCTCGCCTCCTTCGGAATATTCTTTTCTCAGCCGGTATTTAGCGAGTGCTACCGGGATGCAGAGTGCCAGCGCCACGATGACGGCAGAGAGAAGTTTCATGTCGTTTGCATCCATACCCATACGGAGTACGACCGCGCGGATCACGAAATAAATAATTGAACCAACCACCACAGAGGTCAATTTCCAATAGAAAGAAGTCAAGCGTCCCATCAAAACCTCTCCGATCACGATCGCTGCCAGACCGATGACAATCGCACCGGTACCACTTCCGACATCGCCGTATTTCTGGCTCTGGCAGACAAGTGCACCGGACAGACCGACCAGGCCATTGCTGACCATCAGGGATAACAGTTTCATCATGCGGGTATCTACGCCCAGGGCACGTACCATATCCTCATTATTGCCCGTCGCACGCATTGCGCTTCCGATCTCCGTTCCAAAAAACCAGTACAGAAACAGGACTACAACCACTGCCAGAACAATTCCAACTACCATCGATGCCTGCGCCTGTGTCATCCCGAAGGAATCTGCCAAGCCGCTGATCAGCGTCTTCACTTTCAGAAGCGGCAGATTGCTCTTTCCACCCATGATACGAAGGTTGATAGACCAGAGGGAAATCTGGGTCAGGATTCCTGCCAGGATCGCAGGTATCTCAAATACGGTATGAAGAATACCTGTTACTGCGCCTGCTACAACCCCAGCCGCCGCCGCGACAAGGAGTGCCAGAACCGGATTGACCCCTTTGTTGACCACCAGGACCGCACAGACACAGGCTCCCAGTGCAAAACTTCCATCTACCGTCATATCCGCGATATTCATCAGACGGAATGTAATGTAAACTCCCAATACCATGATTCCCCAAAGAACGCCCTGCGCGACGGCCCCCTGAAGGGATACTAATAAACCGCTCAAACTTTTACCTCCCCGTGTTTCGTATTTATATCCTATACCATATAGGCTTTTCAATCCTGTGTGTAAGAATCTGTAAACAGCAGCTACTTTCCCGCCGCTTGTCCACCTGATTAACTGTAAAGACTGCCAGATCTGCACATATCTCATTTTATGCTGCTGATCTGACAGTCCATCTCATTTGAAGTTTAAGTTCTTCTGAACCTTTTTATTTCTGAAGTCCGGATACATCGATTCCCAGAGTTTTTGCCGTTTCTTCATTGACTGTCAGCTCACACTTGGAAGCATCCAGATAACCGATCGGCATCTCGGAAATATCTGCGCCCTCGGTCAGAATCTTAACTGCTTGTTCACCGGTCATGTAGCCTAACTGGTAGTAGTCGATACCGTAAGTAGCAAGGCCGCCTGCATCTACCATACCTTTTTCACCGCAGATGACCGGAAGTTTATTTTCATTTGCTACCATCGCTACGGTTGCCATACCTGCCGCAATCATGTTGTCGGTTGGTGTGTATACACAGTCTACGTTGCCAACCATGGACTCTACAACGGTTGGGATCTCGTTGGAATTGGAAACAGTGTAGTCTTCATACTCAATACCGGCTGTGTCAAGTGCCTCTTTCGCCATGTCAATCTGGAGAACGGAGTTTGCCTCTGCACTGCAGTAGAGAAGTCCGACTTTCTTTGCATCCGGAACAATCTGCTGCATCAGGTCGATCTGCTCCTTAACCGGAGTGAGGTCGGAAGTACCTGATACGTTGCCGCCTGGATGCTCGTTGCTCTCTACCAGACCGGAAGCGGCCGGATCGGTAACAGCGCTGACCAGAATCGGAATTGAATCCGTCACACCCGCAACTGCCTGTGCAGCCGGAGTCGCGATTGCGAAAATTAAATCATCTTTATCATTGACCAGCTTCTCTGCGATTGTCTGGCATGCAGACTGCTCACCAGCCGCGTTCTGCTGATCGATCTCATACTTGATGCCCGCATCATCCAGAGCTGCCACAAAACCCTCATTTGTCTTATCCAGCGCTACATGCTGGGTCAACTGCAGGACACCGATTTTATAGGTCTCGCCGTCGGCTGTCTGCTCTTTGCTCTCCCCAGTCTCTGCGGACTCCGCTGCTGTCGTGTCCGTACCCGCCTGTCCGCCGCAGGCTGCCAGAGATGCTGCCATCGCGCCAGCCAGCATCAGAGCTGCTAATTTTTTTGTCTTTCTCATAATACCATCCTCCTGAACCTTTTCAACGTATGTAACGGTCTTTCCTTTTATGATTCATCGTTTGATTTATTTTTCGCTTTAAAGGATTGAACTGTTACGCTTTAAAGCAATCATACTACAAACGTCAAAAAGAGTCAACCTAAAATTCCTCTATTTTTCAGGGAATTTCAGGTTGACCCTTTTTAATCTCTTTTATGATATAATATGAGCACTTAGTGAGGTGTTTTCGAACTTAGTGCGAGTCATATCTAAGCACTTAATGAAGTTTATTTCGCTTCCGCAATCTGCAGCTTCACCGTAAACGTCGAACCCTTTCCGACTTCCGACTCCACCTTCACGCTTCCATGATAAAAATTCACAATATGCTTGACGATCGAAAGTCCCAGTCCGGTGCCCCCCTGTTTGCGGCTGCGTCCCTTGTCAACCCGGTAAAACCGCTCGAAAATCCGGCTCTGGCTGTCTGCCGGAATCCCCACGCCGGTATCGCGGACGGTCAGGACCATGTCAGCGCCCCAGTGTTTGACCTGCACCCAGATCTCCCCGCCCTCGTTATTGTACTTGACCGCGTTCGTCAGCAGGTTGTTAAATAACTCCTGCATCTGGCGCAAATCCGCACGGATGGTAAAATTCTCACACTCCTTATGAACCGTAATGCCGCGTGACGCTGCCTGTGCGGCGATGGATGAAAGGCTGTCTTCCAACAGCTCCACCGTACGGATCGTCACGATATCTGCTTTGGCCCCGCGCGATTCCAGACGCGAAATCATCAAAATGTCATCCACAAGATTTGTCATCCGCATCGCTTCTTTCTTGATACGCCCCAGAAAATCTCGTGCCGTGTCCGGATCCTGCGCCATGCCGCTCTCCAAGAGCTCAACGTAGCCACGGATCGAGGTAATCGGCGTCTTCAGCTCATGCGACGCATTGCTGAAA
>JBNMLY010000176.1:0-3900 GCA_050875065.1 Otoolea sp.
CGTTGGTTTTGACCACCCTGTTTACGATGATCGTCCTGAAGGACTGGACAACGCGGATGACGGAGGAAATCACCGGCAGGACGACGAGTGTATCTGGGCTGGCGGCGCAGTTGATTCCAGGCGATAAGCTGGAAAAAATCCACAGCATTCAGGACTATGCAGGGGAAGATTATCAGGAGATCCGCTCGATTGCCCGGAGTATTTTTACCTCTGGAACGATGCAGATCGATGATTTATATTGCGTTATTTACCGGATTCAGGATGGAATGATTACCTCGACGTATTCGGTGGAAGACTACGTCGGCGCAATCTATCCCTATGACTGGGCGTATGAGGATTCTGACGAACAGCATATTCTGGAAACCCATGAGCAGATGACGTATATGGGACTTTCCAGCAGTGAGGGAAGTTTTATCTTTACAAACTCCCCGATTCTAAATTCGTCCGGGGAAGCGGTCGGAATCATGGAGGTCGGAACCGATCTTTATAATTTTCAGCAGGGAAACCGGAGAATGATATGGGAAGTTATGACGAGTGCGGTCGTGTTGGCGGTAACGATGATTCTCATTGTGTCGGAGCTTCTCATCTTCGGACAGGGACAGGAAAAGAGAAAACGTGCGCTGGTCTTGGGAGGCGATAAAACCCAGATTCCGGCTGCCATGCTGCGGATCCTTGTCTTTTTGATTTTCTTTGTGACCAATATTCCGAAAGCATTTCTGCCGATTTATATTATGAAACAGGCGGAGACAGAGAACGTTTTTGGGTTATCCCCGGCACTTCTTGTCTCGGTTGCCCTGTCCTCGGAGGTACTGTTTGGGGCGCTGACCTCGTTTGGCGGTTCGGTGGTGCTGCGGAGGCTTGGAAGAAGAAAGACGGCGGTTCTCGGAAGCATCCTGTTTGGCGTGGGGCTTACAATGCGTGCGGTGGTGCCGACGATTGCCTCTTTTATTATTGGAAATGCAGTGATGGGAGCCGGATGGGGCTTTTTGCTTCTGATTGTTCAGGTTATGATCGCAGAAAAAGATCCAGAAGAAAAATCCGAGGGATTTACCGGGTATACTGCGGCATCTCTAAGTGGCGTCAACTGCGGCGTCGTGTTTGGCGCTTTCCTGATCAACTGGCTGAATTACCAGTCGGTTTTAATGATCATCGGCATACTCAGCTTTACCGCGCTGCTGTTCAGTTTACTGTA
This sequence comes from Otoolea sp., assembly GCA_050875065.1. Taxonomy (GTDB): domain Bacteria; phylum Bacillota; class Clostridia; order Lachnospirales; family Lachnospiraceae; genus Otoolea. The sequence continues at coordinate 1,193 of JBNMLY010000176.1, forward strand.
TATTTTTGATGAAAAGAAGACGGAGGCAGCTCTGGCAGGGGCGGAGACGAAAGAAACGATGCAGATTTCGGGAGGCGGCATGTCTACGGTAAAATTCCTGCTCTCACCGCATGTCCTGCTGTACTTTATCTGCATCGTGATTCCGGTGGTTGCGGGCGGCTATTTCCTTGCCTATCTGTATCCGCTTCTGGGGGAGAATCTGGGGATTTCCGAGACAAATATCGGATACTCGTATCTGCTGAACGGTGTCTGCATCATCTGTCTGGGCGGCTTCCTGACGAAACAACTGACGCGCAGATTGGGGCAGAAAGGTTCTCTGGCGCTGGCAGCGGTTCTCTATGCGGGGGCATTTTTGATTTACGCAGTCCGGCCGGGCATCTCGACCCTGATGGTGATTCTGGTGCTCTTAGGAGCTTCCGACAGCTATGGGCTGCCGGCGCAGTCTACCTACTATACGGATATGAAGGAAGTACAGGCGTATGGATACGACAAAGCGATGGGCGTTTACAGTCTGTTTGAAAATATGTCGCAGGTCTTTGGCTCCTTTATTTTTGGCGTTATCTATGTCAATGGGGTGGCAGTAGGATTGACGATCGCGGGCGGTGTGATTTTTGCCGCGGCGGTACTGTTCTTCCTCTTTGGTGAAAAAGTAGATGTGGGGGAGGAGACGGAAGTAAGATGAAATTTGAGACATTGACGCCGGAGAAGCTGATCCAGTTAAAGCCGTATTTTTCCCTGCGTCCGACCGACTGTGCAGAATCCCATCTTGCCTACCATCTGCTCTGGCGTCCGTATTATGAGACGAAATATGTTGCGGATGAAAAAGGGCTGGTGTGGTTTCAGAAGATTGATTACGATGAACAGGCGACGATGGTGCCGGTCTGTGCGCTGGAGCAGATGCAGGAGAATTTCAACCGGCTGCAGGCGCATTTCACGGCGAACGGCGTAAAGATGCATATGTATCTGGTGGATGAGGCGGCGCTTGAGGCGATTCATCCCGATCCGGAGCGCTATGAAGTGCTGGAGGATCGGGACAGTTTTGATTATATCTATTCCGGGGAGGAGATGCGCATCCTTCCCGGAAGGAAATATTCCAAAATGAAAAACCGGATTTCGCGCTTTCACCGGGATTACGGGGAACAGGCGGAGTTTGTACTCCTGAAACCGGAGGATGAGGCGGAGATACGGGCGTTTCTGGAACGCTGGTCGGAGACGAAGGAGAGCGAGGATGAGCTGAACCGGCTGGACAGTGAAGAACACGGGATTTTTGAGGCGATCCGCTTCAGCCGCGAGGCGGGGATTGCGATGGCGGGAATCCGGGTGGGAGGAAGGCTGGAGGCATTTTCGATGGGGACGGTGAGTCAGGAGAGAAATATGACGGTTACCCATGTGGAAAAGGCGAATCTGGAACTGCGCGGGCTTTATAATTATCTGGAAAAAGAATTTTTAACGCACGTCTATCCGGAGGTGGAATTAGTGAACCGGGAAGACGATATGGGACTTGAAAATCTCAGGCGGACGAAAGAGAGTATGCATCCAGTCCGGCTGGAGAAAAAGTATACGATCTTAGAGCGATAATCGTAAAGATTAGAAAAACAATATTTTTGGAAAATAAATTCAAAAAAGAATTGCTTTGGGAGTGTTTCAGAAAAGAGTGATTGGAACGAGGCAGCCACCGGATAAAGAATATCGGGCGGCTGCCTCGTTTGCTGACGGATGTTTGAAAAGATTTAGTCAAATCCTAATTCAACCAATTTATTATTTCTTTAATAATTCCTTTGTCACGCGCTCCAGCTCCTTGCGGATCTCAATGTGCTGCGGACAGGCAGCTTCACATTTGCCACATTTGATACACTCGTCCGCCTGTTTTTTGCCATGTCCGCCGACCAGCCAGGACTCCTGATGAGCGGCAGCGTCGTGGTTCTTGTAGAGAATCAGGTAGTTCAGGGCGGTGAAAGAACCAGAGATACCGATATTCTTCGGACAGACTTTTGCACAGTAGTTGCAGGTCGTACACGGGATGATCGGGATCTGGCTCATGGCGATGCGTGCCTTATCAAGCGTCTCTTTCTGCGCGTCGGTCAGGCCGTGGAAATCTTTCATGACTGCCAGGTTGTCCTCCATCTGCTCAACGTTGCTCATGCCGGAGAGAACCGTGATGACGCCCTCTAAGTCAGCTGCAAAGCGAAGTGCCCAGGATGCACAGGATGCGTCCGGTTCCGCTGCCTTGAAGATATCGGAAACACTTTCCGGCGGGGTCGCCAGCATACCACCCTTGACCGGCTCCATGATGATGACCGGTTTGCCGTGTTTTCTGGCTACTTCATAGCAGGCACGGGACTGGATCGCCGGGTTCTCCCAGTCAGCGTAGTTGATCTGGAGCTGTACGAACTCAGCTTCCGGATGTGCATTTAAGATGGCATCCAGTTCTTCCGGGGTGGAGTGGAAGGAAAAACCGACGTGGCGGATCAGACCTTCTTTTTTCTTCTCCAGTGCCCAGTTCCAGAGATCAAAGTTCTCAAATACTTCGGTACGGGATTCGCCGAGGTTGTGAAGCAGGTAAAAATCGAAATATCCGGCACCGGTCTGGCGCAGGGAGGTTTCGAACTGCTCGGTGGCCTCTTCGCGGGTCTTGCAGTTGATCCATGCAGCCATCTTGGTCGCTAACTGGTAAGACTCACGCGGATAGCGCTCTACCAGCGCCTGAC
>JBNMLY010000177.1:0-3857 GCA_050875065.1 Otoolea sp.
ATCGATCACACTCTTCTCTGCCGCATATGCCTCGATCCGCATTCCTGCATGTTCCGCCAACGGAAATCCCGCCACATCTCCCAGCGTTCCGATCAGCGTGCCTGCTGCCAGGCAGAGAATCACTTTTTTCGTTTGCTTCATTTTTCTCATTGTCTCATTCCTTACATCTTTATTTTTTCCAGATTCCATCTTCATTGACATAAAATCCATTGATCGACTGATTCTTCGCCAGTTCTCCGGAATGTGGATAAAAATAATACCAATCTCCATCAATCTGATACCAGCCACTTACCATCGTTCCGTCCGGACCCAGATAGTATGTATTGCCATCCCGGTTCAGCCAGCCAGTAAACATCGCACCCTGTAAGCTGTTATCCAACGTGTTCAGGTAATACCAGTTATCGTTCCAGTTCAGCCATCCCATGTACATCGCGCCATCATCCTGCAAATAATAGTAGCAGCCGTTCAGAATGATCCAGCCGCCCTTGGCCATCGTCCCCTGGGTATGTCCATCCTCCGTCAGCGGATAAAAATAATACCAGTTTTCACCAATCTTTGTCCAGCCAACCGCCATATCGCCTGAGCCATGAAGATAATACCATTCATTATCGATCTGCTGCCAGCCAGTCAGCATTGTTCCATCCACGCCAAAATAATACCACTGCCCATCTACCGACTGCCATCCACCCTGACAGAGCGTGCCGTCCGGGAAACGGTAATTCCAGTTATTGCCGTTCTTGACCCAGCCAACCGCATCCTGCACACCGGCTTTGGCAGAGGAACCAGACGAGATGACGCCCTTTCCATCCGAAACATAGCGCTCCGTGATCGAAAGATCGCCCGATTCGACCCATTCGCTCTTTCCGCCGTATTTCTTCTGGGTATCATTGCCCGGAACGGTCCGCACCCGGAAAGTATACGTCCCCGCTTCCGTCATGTACGGGTAAAAATTGTACTGTGTCACACTGGTCTGGTCGATGCTATAAACCTTTGATTTGCCGCGGTAGAGCTGTACCTCATAGTAGCCGGATGTATTGTCCGGTTTCTCCCACTTGGCCTGTCCTAGGGTCTTCTCATTCCACCAGGCGTCCTCCGGCGCCGAATAGTCTCCCTTGACCGCCTTGATCCGCAGCGTAACCACCAGGTTATCCCCGTCCTGTCTGGCCGACACAAAGGTTCCTCCGCTGATTTTGATGTCCGATTTTTTATAGCTGTCCTCGAAATAATACGCGCTGACATCCTCCGGTTCCAGGGTAACGCGCATCTGCGGTTCTTCCGATGCTTTCAACTCATTATTGCTCTTATCCAGCCACTCGGCGTCCGACACCGAATACTTGTCCCCGCTGACGCTGACGGCTATTTTTCCATCCGTGACATTCGTTTCCCCCACCTGGATATCCGGCAGTTTGGAGCCTGCCTCCAGCTTGGAGGTCACACGGATGCTGACATTCTTGATTTCTTTCGACGCCGCCAGAGCCGCCAGCTTCGGCGACAGAAGCATCAGCCCGAGTGCCATCAACAGCCCTGTTCCGATTTTTATTCTATTTTTTTGTCTCATCTTTCCCATTTCCATCGTCACTTTCTGGTACATAGCCTAAAAAATAAATATAGATTTCCACGATTGCCTTATATAATTCTTCCGGCACTGGCGCCCCCAGCTCCAGGCGGCTCAGCAAGGATGCCAACGAGTCATCCTCATAGATCGGCACCCCGGATTTTCTCGCCGCCTCTGTGATCTTTTCCGCCATATATCCCATGCCGGAGGCAACAATGACCGGCGCCTCCGCCTTGTCCGGCGAATACTGCAGGGCAACCGCTTTTTGTTCCAATAAGCGCTTAAATGCTGACATTGATCCCATTTTCCTTTCTTCTGATCTCAGGGAATACGTCCGTCAGAAGGTAGGCGGACGTCCGTTCCTGCACCTGCATATGTTTGACCGTCATGCCGTTCCGGGCGCAGATCTCGCTCACTTTTTTCTGGATATCACCCGTCTGGGACGCCAGCGACCGCGGCACTCCCAGCTCAACCGAAACCTTATGATCCTGCAGATCTGCAATCATCTGGAAACTGCCGAGATTCTGGATGTCAAAATTTACCATCAGGCGGACTTTCCGCCCCCCGGCTTCTTCCTCCCCATTCTTCTCCGCGTCCGGATTGACCCAAAATTCTGACACTGCTTCCTTCCCCTGGTACTGGAAAGGAACGATGAAATGATTTAACGGCATATAGACGCTCTCATTGATGAGCATCCCCCGCATAAGTTGATAAAAGTCCTGTACCTGCTCCAACCCGGCTTCCCCGTCGGCGCCCCGCTCTACCAGAGAACCAAACAGTTCGGCATACGTTCCGCCCTCCCGATCCGAGTTTCCCGTCAGGTGCTCAAACAGCTCTTCCGGATCCATCGAAAAGAACTGCTTAAACTCCCGGCTCGCCGCCATCTGCGAGTAGAGGCGCTTTAGCTGGCTGCTGCCGCCATTTTCATACCGTGCCCCATATAAAAGCAGTTGGATGACCGTGTCACGCACATCCCCATAATCGGGCGTCCGGGAGATATATTTGGATAAGAACGGGATGATCTGCTTAAAAAGGACAGCCGTATTTTCTTCTACTTCCCCGTTCGGCGCCTCCCAGTTCATCGCCTCCACCAGCGGCTCATATTCCTTTCTGACCGAGGTGTACATCATCCCCTTGAGCTGATCCATCAGCGAGTGCATCTGTTCCAAAAGGTGCTCCCCGCTGGAATAGTTGTTAAATACCCGAAGGAACTGAAGCGCTGTATTCTGCAGCCCCGATGAGCGGCTTTCCAGCAGAAGATTTCTCAGACCTTCAAAAAAATCACCTGAAAATTTGGTCTGCCCCTGCTCTTTCAGAAAATCGAGAAGCTGATCCGGTTCTTCAAACTGCGCCGAGCTCAACAGTTTCTGGACGATAGGGCCAAGCCCCTCATCCCCGCGGACGCCTGCTGCCCCCTCCTGTGACAGGATGCGTCCCAGTACATCGGTAACCTCGCTTTCCTCCCCCAGTTTTTGGAGAAACGCAGCATAATTTCCGTTATAATTTTTAATCCCGAACCCTTTATCGGTCGTCGCCGTGTCGGTGTTTCCGCTCTTCTGGTCATCCGCCCGCATAACCCGGCCAGGATCCGAGGGATTTTTAATCTGCGGTCCCGCCAGCGGATTGCGTGCTTCCTGCCCTGTGTGTATATTTCGATTATCCGTATAGGTAGAGGGATCCGTTACCTGTAAAATATTAGACATTCCCTGTTCCTTTCTTACAATAATATAATGTAAATGTATAGACTAACCTTTTTCTTATATCGGCTTTTTTTTATTTTTTATAATCATTCGTTCTTTCTTATGCTTTTTTCAGATGCGCCGATAGATCAATCAGAACAATTTGAATTTAGATATGGACGGCGCCGCCTACGACCAACGTCTGGTGCACGGCATTTTACCAGATGGAGGAGGCGGCCTCCGTATTCTTATAGGGAGGCGATATCTATCATTATGAAAATACAGACTTCCATTCAGGAATACTTATACACCGGGGCTGCATCCAGCCCGCGCTTTCCGACCGAACCGCTTTCTACCCCTGTGCAGAAAACCTCCGATTTTGACCGGACTTCATTTCAGCACACCGGAAGCCTTTCGGTGGATGAAACACTTTACGCCCGCTCCCTGGCCCGTCAGATTACCGACGAGGTGTCCCAGGAACACCAGGTTTCTTCCGAACGTATTTCCAGCTTGAAGGAATCGATCGAGCAGGGAACCTACCAGCCAGAGTCCATGGCCATCGCTAAGGCCATGTTTGCCTTATGAGCGCGCCAAAAGAGCTCCTTCCGGTCTTAGAACAGTTA
>JBNMLY010000178.1:0-3835 GCA_050875065.1 Otoolea sp.
AACGAGTCTCCATGCCCGATATCGACGTTGATTTCTGTTTCGAACGGCGTCAGGAAGGCATCGATTATGTCGTGCGGAAATACGGAAAAGACCGAGTTGTTCAGATCGTTACATTTGGTACGCTGGCGGCGAAAGGTGTCGTCCGCGATGTGGGGCGCGCTCTTGATATGCCGTATGCACAGTGCGATGCGATCGCGAAAATGATTCCGGGCGATCTGGGAATGACGCTTGACAAGGCGCTGAAAACCAGCCCGGATCTGCGCGAGGCGTATGAGTCGGATGATTCGGTCAAATATCTGATCGATATGAGTAAACGTCTGGAAGGACTTCCGAGACACACCTCCATGCACGCAGCGGGCGTCGTCATCAGCCGTGCGTCGGTTGATGAGTATGTGCCGCTATCCAGGGCGTCCGACGGTTCGATCACGACCCAGTTTACGATGACGACGCTGGAAGAGCTGGGACTTCTGAAAATGGATTTCCTGGGGCTTAGAACCCTGACGGTTATCCAGAACGCGGTGCGGCTGGCGGAGAAAACGACGGGAAAACCGCTTGATATGAGCAAAATCGATTATAACGATAAAAAGGTGCTGGATTCGATCGGAACCGGCAAAAATGACGGTGTGTTTCAGCTGGAGAGCTCCGGCATGAAAGGGTTCATGAAGGAGTTGAAGCCGGAGAATCTGGAGGATCTGATCGCCGGTATCTCCCTGTACCGTCCAGGCCCGATGGATTTCATTCCACGTTATCTGAAAGGCAAAAATGACAAGGCCTCGATCGTCTATGAGTGCCCGCAGTTAGAGCCGATCCTGGCACCGACCTACGGCTGTATCGTCTATCAGGAGCAGGTTATGCAGATCGTGCGCGACCTGGCAGGCTACACCTGGGGACGAAGCGACCTGGTGCGCCGTGCGATGGCGAAGAAAAAGGCGGCGGTCATGGAAAAAGAGCGCCAGAATTTTGTCTACGGCAACGCGGAAGAGGGCGTAAAAGGCTGTATCGCCAACGGAATTGATGAGAAGACGGCAAACCATATCTATGATGAGATGATCGATTTCGCGAAATATGCCTTCAACAAGTCGCACGCGGCGGCGTATGCGGTTGTCTCCTACCAGACGGCGTATTTGAAATATTATCATCCGGTCGAATTTATGGCCGCTTTGATGACCTCGGTCAAGGATAACGTCACGAAGGTATCGGAGTATATCATGAGCTGCCGCCAGATGGGCATGAAGATCATGCCGCCGGATATCAATGAGGGCGAGGGCGGTTTCTCGGTTTCAGACGGTGCGATCCGCTATGGTTTATCGGCGATCAAGAGTATCGGTCAGTCGGTGGTGAATGAGATCGTGCGGGAACGGACCGAACACGGAAAATTCCGTTCACTGGAAGATTTCATTGACCGGATGTCAAGCAAAGAGGTCAATAAGCGCACTCTGGAGAGTTTTATCAAATCCGGTGCGATGGACGGACTTCCGGGAACCCGCAAGCAGAAATTCCTTGTGTCCGGTGCGATGGTCGATCAGAAGAATAAAGAGAAGAAAAACACGATGGAAGGCCAGATGTCGCTCTTTGATTTTGCAGCGGAAGAGGACAAGCAGAGCTTTCAGATCACATTTCCGAATGTCGGGGAGTATTCGAGGGAAGAATATCTGGCATACGAGAAGGAAATGCTGGGCGTCTACGTCAGCGGCCATCCGCTGGAGGAGTATATTAGCACCTGGGAGAAAAATGTGACGGCGAAGAGTTCGGATTTCGTTGTGGATGAGGAAACCGGTTCGGCGGTGGTAAACGACGGCGCGTATGTGACGATCGGAGGCATGATCACCGAAAAAACAGTCAAGACGACCCGGAACAACAAAATGATGGCATTCCTGACAGTGGAAGATCTGGCGGGAAGTGTGGAAGTACTCGTATTTCCGAAAGATTATGAAAAACGGCGCGATATGCTGATCAAAGATGAAAAGGTCTTTATCCGCGGGCGGGCGTCGGTCGGGGATGAACCGGTCGGAAAGCTGATCTGCGAGCAGATCATCCCATTTTCACAGGTGCCGCGCGAGCTGTGGATTCAGTATGCGGACAAGGACGCGTATCTGGCGGGAGAAAAGGAACTTCTTGACCTCCTGAAAACGAGTGATGGAAACGACACCGTTATCATTTATCTGGGACGCGAGCGCGCGAAAAAGGTGCTGCCGCGCAACTGGAACGTGTGGGCTGGCGAGGCGTTGGTGACGACGCTCAGTGAGATGCTGGGCGAGAAGAACGTCAAGGTGGTGGAGAAGCCGCTGGGGAAGATCTAAATGACGGTTCACAGGCAGGAGCGTTTGGAATCGAAACAGATTTAAAATGAGCGTTAAAAAAATGTCATAAAAATCTTGAAATGACCTATAAAATGAATTACAATAAATTTGTTTAAGATACCAGGGGTTCCAAGGTCAAAAACATGAGTAAGCAGCCATTTTTCAAAGAAAAATGAGCGAATTACGAATGTTTTTGAAAATTGTGGGAGCACGCAGTGCGGAACAATTTGGTATCGGAAAGGTCAAAAGATTAGAAAATAAAACGGCTGGTTCACGGTTGGGGATGTGAAGCGGAAGCCTTAGGACGGAGGAGTAAGCGATGGCAAAAGAGGTTAAAACGATTGGCGTACTGACAAGCGGCGGCGATGCGCCGGGTATGAATGCAGCGATCCGTGCGGTAGTCCGGACCGCGATCAACAAGGGCATGAAGGTAAAAGGCATCATGCTTGGTTACGCTGGACTTTTGCAGGAAGAGATTGTAGACATGGATGGAACGAGCGTGGCGGATACGATCGGCCGCGGCGGTACAATCCTGTACACAGCCCGCTGTCCGGAATTTATGACCGAGGAAGGCCAGAAGCGCGGCGCGGAAATCTGCCGTAAGCACAATATTGACGGTCTGGTTGTCATCGGCGGCGACGGTTCCTACCGTGGCGCCGGAAAGTTATCTGCACTGGGAATCAATACCGTAGGTCTTCCGGGCACGATCGATCTCGACATTGCCTGCACCGATTATACGATCGGGTTTGATACCGCGATCAACACGGCGATGGAGGCGATTGATAAGGTAAGAGATACTTCTACCTCCCATGAGCGCTGCAGTATCATCGAGGTTATGGGACGCCATGCAGGATATATTGCCCTGTGGTGCGGTATCGCCAATGGAGCCGAGGATATCCTGCTTCCGGAGCGCTACGATGGCAATGAGCAGATGCTGATCAACCGTATCATCGACAACCGGAAGCGCGGCAAGAGACAACACATCATCATCAACGCCGAGGGAATCGGACATTCCGCATCGATGGCGAAGAGAATCGAGGCGGCAACCGGCATCGAGACACGTGCGACGATCCTGGGATATATGCAGCGAGGCGGCGCGCCGACCTGTAAGGACCGTGTCTATGCGTCCATCATGGGTGCTAAGGCGGTAGAGCTGCTGGAGATGGGAAAGACCAACCGTGTCGTAGCATATAAGCACGGCGAGTTCCTGGATTTTGACATTCAGGAGGCGCTGAACATGAAGAAGGATATTCCGGAAGATCAGTATGAGATTAGTAAGCTGCTGATTCGGTAATTAGACTGGGTGCTTTAGCTGGGTAAAAATGCGAGATTTGTCTGGCTAAAGTTGAGATAAAGCTGGAATTGGTTGGCTGTCTGCAAGAAGAGAATTGATGATCGCTTGCGGGACGGGCTGGCACACGAACGGAGAACAGACTTCTCAGTTTATCATTGTTCGCTTTCTTTCACAAAATCTGTTCGCCTGCGACGGACTTACGTCCGCCTCATTCGGACAGATGTGTTCAAGATGCGTACAA
>JBNMLY010000179.1:0-3800 GCA_050875065.1 Otoolea sp.
CGGAAGTGCAGACGGAGCGTGCGGCCGTATGACGCAGACGGTTTATCTGAAGTTGAACCAGATTACGCAGGTGCATAATGTACAGGTGTCCCTGGGACAGCTTGGCGAAGTTTACTGTAGTGAAAAAAGCGTGGAGAACCGGTGCAGGGCGATGACGGCAGCCCGCATCCGGGGAATGGAGAAAGGGCGGGAAAAACGCTTAGTAGTTAGCGTTATGGATGTGATTCGCCAGATAGAGAAGGAAATCCCCGGAACTTCCGTGCAGAACCTTGGAGAGAGCGATTTTGTAGTTCATTATAAGGCGTCGGGAAGGTCAAGGCTCGCCTGGGAATGGTGTAAAACGCTGTTTGTCTCCCTAATTTGTTTTTTTGGGGCGGCCTTTGCGATTATGACGTTTAATAATGACGCCAATGTACTGGATGTATTTCAAAAACTCTATGAAATCACGACGGGACAGGCGTCCGATGGGACAACGGCGCTGGAAATCGGCTATTCGATCGGACTTCCGGTGGGAATTCTGCTATTTTTCAACCATTTTACTTCGTGGAAATTCAGCCTCGATCCGACGCCGCTGGAGGTGGAGATGCGCCTGTATGAAGAAAATGTCAATAAGACGCTGATTCAGAACGATGGGCGGAAGGAGGATGACATCGATGTTTCTTAAAGAAGCGCTGCTTCTTCTGGTGGGGCTGGCGGCGGGAAGCACGGTGGCAGCGGGAGTCTACGCCTTTCTGGCGGTCATCGGCGTTTATCCGCGTTTGATTGGAAAGACGGCGACGGCGTCGAAAGGAAAAATTTTTCTGTATGAGACGATTATCGTGCTGGGCGGATTGTTTGGAAATGTGGCAGATTTATTTACAGAGAAAGTGAAACAGCTGACCGGGAGTTTCTTGAGAATACCGTGGTCGGCGGGAATGCCAGAGGCAGAGTTGTGGAAGGGGGCAGCAGAAGCCGGTGGCGGAACGGGAGTTGGCGCCGGATTCTTGAAAATGATGGGAAATGTCTCCGGACAGCTGGTTCTCGCGGTTGCGGGGCTTTCCTGCGGTATTTTCGTCGGCTGCCTCGTCATGTCGCTGGCGGAGACATTGAAAGCCCTGCCGGTGCTGAGCCGCCGTCTGCGCTTGGCAGTGGGGCTGCAATATCTGATTCTCGCGATTGCGGCGGGAAAATGTGCAGGTTCGCTGTATTATTTCTTATATGGAATAGGAAAGCAGTAAAAGAAGGGAGAAATAATGGAAGCTAGGAAAGATCAATATGAAGCGTATGTCAAATCGGTAACACCCGTCCACAGCACCTGGAAAAATGTGCTGATGGCGGGTATTTCCGGCGGCCTGCTCTGCATGGCGGCGCAGATCAGCACAAATTGTCTGGTTCAGACGGGGATGGAGGAAAAAACGGCTGCGATCTGGACGATGTTAGGATTGATTCTTCTCAGCGTCATCCTGACGGGAGCGAATGTGTTTCAAAAGTTGGCGCGTGTCTTTGGGGCAGGCGTGCTGGTCCCGATCACTGGATTCGCCAATTCGGTTGCGTCACCGGCACTGGAATACAAGGCGGAAGGGCAGGTGTTCGGCGTCGGGTGCAAGATATTTACAATCGCGGGTCCGGTGATTTTGTATGGAATTTTGAGTTCATGGGGGCTGGGGCTTGTGTACTGGATTTGGATGATGTTGACGACGTAAAAAATGGAGAAATAAAGGAATTTTGCAGAAGGATGGAAATCTGTAATTTGTGATGCGAAATGAGATTGAAAGGAAGTGTTTGGAAGAAACTGCGGAACACAGCAGTATAAACGAGAAAAAGTTTCAATAATATAATGAGAATCTTTCTTGTTTTGTGAAAAATGAGGGTTTACAATCCGGAAATAAATACCTATAATAGCCATAGGGTAATCTGGCTGTTGACACTGTCAACCTGAGATAGCCATTGCTGTTTACAATAAGCATGTTTCACAAATATGGCAGGGAAGCAGGCAAGCTCTAATCTGACCTCTGACAATCTTGGAATGAAAGCGGCTGTGCGGCAATGGGATGGATGCGGGAACAAATAGTCAGATTTAGTATAGAAAAAGAGGGAACCAGAGAGAAAAAGATCGGTTCGGCGGAAAATAGTTTTGTGACAAACTGATTACCACAGACCAGACAGACCGGGCGTGAACGTCTCCGCTGGTCCCGGAAATGGAGTGCTTTATGGCAGAGAAAGTGTTAGAAGTAAATCAGATAAAAGCAAATATAGAAGAAAAAGAGATCCTGCACGGCGTTGATTTGAGCGTCGGCGCAGGGGAAGTACATGTCCTGATGGGACCGAACGGCGCGGGCAAATCGACGCTCGGCAACGTCCTGATGGGAAATCCGAGATACCAGATCACAGGCGGTCAGATCTTATTTAAGGGCGAGGACATCACGCATGAGTCCACGGACAAGCGTTCCAAAGCCGGTATGTTCCTGTCTTTCCAGGAGCCGTTAGAGGTGCCGGGACTTTCACTGGAGAGCTTCCTGCGGAGCGCGATGCGCCAGCAGACTGGTAAAAACTTAAAGATTTGGGAATTTCATAAACAGCTCAAGAAGGCGATGGACATTCTCCAGATGGATGAATCGTATGCACAGAGAAGCTTAAACGTAGGCTTTTCCGGCGGTGAGAAGAAAAAATCCGAGATTTTACAGCTGATGCTCTTAAATCCGAGCCTGGCAATCCTCGATGAGACGGACTCCGGTCTGGATGTCGATGCAGTCCGCCTGGTTTCCAAGGGTGTGGAAGAGTACCAGAAGAACCAGAACGGCGCGCTTCTCATCATCACGCACAGCACCCGGATTCTCGATGCACTGCATGTTGACTATACACACATCATGGTAGATGGAAAGATCGTGGCAACCGGTGATGGCTCCCTCGTGGAGAAGATCAACCAGGAAGGCTACGAATCCTTTATCCGTGAGGCGGGTGTGGCAGACGCCCAGAACTAATCAGCACGGGCAATATGGAGGCATCGAACATGAAAGAAAAAACGTATGTAGATGACATTGATCGCAGCATCTACGATATAAAAGACAAAGAAAATGACGCATATAAAGTAAAGGCGGGACTGACACCGGAGATCGTCGAGAAGATTTCCAAGGAGAAAAATGACCCGGCCTGGATGCAGCAGTTCCGTCTGCAGTCCTTACAGATTTACAATTCTCTGCAGGTTCCGAACTGGGGACCGGATATCGAGGATCTGGATATGGACAACATCGTAACGTATGTCCGCCCGAAATCCAAGATGAGCGCTAAGTGGTCGGAGGTTCCGAAAGATATCAAGGATACCTTTGAACGTCTGGGAATCCCGCAGGCGGAGCAGAAATCGCTGGCAGGCGTCGGCGCTCAGTATGACTCTGAGTTAGTACATCATAACGTGCGTGCAGAGGTAGCGGCGCAGGGCGTTGTCTACACCGATCTGGAGAGCGCAATGCACGGCGAATATGCGGAAATGATCCGGACGCATTTTATGCATCTGGTCAAACCGCAGGAACATAAATTTGCAGCCCTGCACGGGGCAGTCTGGTCTGGCGGTTCCTTTGTGTACGTACCAAAGGGCGTGTCGGTCACGATCCCGCTACAGTCCTATTTCCGTCTCAACGCACCGGGAGCCGGGCAGTTTGAACATACGCTGATCATCGTCGATGAGGGCGCATATCTGCACTTTATCGAGGGCTGTTCCGCACCGAAATACAACGTGGCAAACCTTCATGCAGGCTGCGTGGAGCTGTTTGTTGGAAAAAATGCAAGACTGCGTTATTCCACCATTGAAAACTGGTCCAAGAACA
>JBNMLY010000180.1:0-3789 GCA_050875065.1 Otoolea sp.
GGGTTTACCTCGCAGAACAGTGCCTCGATCAGCGGAATCGCATCTAACTGCATCTGTCTTGCTTTTGCTACATCGCCAGCCTTGAACGCTGCACACATGTCGTGTACCTGACGCGGTGCTACGTTGGATAATACGGAGATAACCCCCTTTGCCCCCAGAGCCATCATCGGAACGGTCTGGTCGTCGTTTCCAGAATAGATGTCAACGGTTCCGTTTGACAGGCTTGCGATCTGTGCAACTGCGGAGAAGTTGCCGCTTGCCTCTTTGACGCCGACAATGTTCTCATTCTCTTTGCAGAGTGCTACGATCGTCTCCGGAGTAATGTTGACGCCGGTACGGCTCGGTACGTTGTACAGAAGAATCGGAAGTTTCACTGCCTTTGCGACCTCAGAGAAGTGTACTTTTAAACCTTTCTGGGTGGATTTGTTGTAGTATGGAGATACCAGCAGAAGTCCGTCTGCACCTGCTTTTTCCGCCTCGGTGGATAAGTATACTGCTGTCTCTGTACAGTTAGAACCCGTTCCTGCCACAACCGGAATTCGTTTGCTTACTACCTTGCATACAAAACGAATGACTTCCAGATGTTCCTCATGCGTTAAAGTGGCTGCCTCACCGGTTGTACCGCACGCAATGATGCAGTCGGTGCCGCCTGCGATCTGCTCTTCTACAAGCTGCTCCAGCTTTTCATAATTTACGCTTCCATCCTCATGAAATGGTGTTACCAGCGCTACACCTGCTCCTTCAAAAATAGACATTTTAATCTCCTCCTTATTCTTTTGCACGATGGTTGAGTTTCTATCTCCAGAGTCCGTTTCCGATGCCCTGCCTCCCTGTTTCCAGTTCGGTCATAGCGTAACGACTTGTCTTATCGTACAAAAAGCTGGCACGACGGCCAGCTCTATGAATTCAAATCCAAACTCTCAGTAGCTCCCCATCTGTCGATGACAGTTACAGGACTCTTCATCCTGCACCCAGGAACTGCAGATACAGGTGCCGCAGCCCTTCGGCGTATCATCCTTTCAGCCGTCTTCCTCTGCGCCTGCCGCATCCGACCGCTTACTGATAATCAACGCAACCTCTACTTCTTTGTTTTCTATCTTAGCATTACTTTGAATACTTGTCAACGTTCTTTCACAGCCTCTATACGCGTGAGCTCATCCGCATATGTCTCTACACCAGCCGGGCACACTTTTCCCGTCAGGATAAGGTCAACCGTCTCCTCCCGCTGTGCGAGAAGTGCTTCCAGCTCTTCAATTCCTGCTAATCCCTGATCCATCACGCCCAGGAATTCATCCAAAATCAGCATATCGCACTCACCCGTGCAGAGCACTTTTCGGGCGAAATTGTAGCCATTCTGAATATTACAGAGTTCTTCTTTCTTGCCCTCTTCCGATAAATTCTCATAGTATTCACACTGTTTCTCAAAACGGAATACCTTAAAATTCGGCTCTAGCTGTTTTAACCCCTCTGCTACTTCATGGCTCAGCATTCCTTTCAAGAATTGTATCATAATTACCTTCCGGCCATGTATGGATGCGCTGATACCGCGCCCCAGAGCCATCGCCGTTTTGCCCTTTCCGCTGCCAAAGATAATCTGAACGTTCCCCATTTTCATTGCCTACTCCTCTTTCTGTGCATCCCGCCATGTACTCACGCGGGCAGTCCTTCCTGATGTCTTTCTCAAGCTGTAACTACTTTGATAACATTCACTGTTTTCCTCATAAAACCAAATTATTACCAAAAGACGCCTTATTTTAGCATATTTCCCTCGCTTTTGCAAGTTACGCAAGCGCCATCTCCCTCACGTCCGCGCCATCTTGCAGGGTCCAGGAATTAAATAGCCCTGCTATCCGGAGCCTGGATTTCACTTCCGGACAGCAGGGCGGCCTTCTTTCAGGTTCTCACGCCTCTACACATTCCAACTTGCTGACCGACACCTCATACGCCACACGTTTCTCACATTCCGTTTCGCTGAGCTTCTTCGTGTACTCGCGGCTCTGCACACGCCCCCACACGCACACATGACTTCCCACGCCAAATCCAGACGCATAACGGGCATTTCTGCCCCAGGCGATACACGGTATGTAATCGGATTTTCCATACGGACGGTTGACCGCCAGCAGCATATCCGCGATCTCGCGTCCCAGCGGCGTTTTCCGGTAAATCGGATCCTTGCAGATATAGCCATCCAGAAAGATCTGGTTTGTTTTCGTGTAATCCGTAAATTCTTCCAGGAAATGAATCTCACGCACAAACACCGACAGAACCAGGCGGTTCTTCGCTCCCTCATGACGGTTGTAGGAACGGAACTGACCAATTGCCTCCATCGTCATGCCGCGGTAGTCCTTCGATACATCCAAAAGCCGCTCCGAAATCATAAGGGGAATCACGTCCACCTGATCGCTTAAACGGCTGACTGCCAAGTCTGCGATGTAAAATCCTTCCCCAAACACTTCGTGGCTGAATGTAAATTCCGATACGACCTCACCAATCACGCTCACCTTGTTGTTTTCAATCATTTTTTCCGACATAGTATCTCTCTCCTCTTCTTTTTTTGCAGTTTTTCACGGCAGGTTGTTCATGTCCTGCTTCTTACTGTATATATTTATGAGTCCAAAATATGTTTTAGAATCAGAAGTCATGGTGTAGGTTCGACAGGGTGGGTGACAAAGTTCGACAGATAGGGGCGGAACGGAGGGATATGAAT
This sequence comes from Otoolea sp., assembly GCA_050875065.1. Taxonomy (GTDB): domain Bacteria; phylum Bacillota; class Clostridia; order Lachnospirales; family Lachnospiraceae; genus Otoolea. Next base: position 2,708 of record JBNMLY010000180.1, read on the forward strand.
CGACAAAGAGACAGAAACTGCGTGCCCCGCCGGGAATGGTGAATGTCATTGTTCGCTCGCTGGAATGTATGTGAAAAGGAGCAGCTGGCTTGCGCGGCTGCTCCTTATTTACGATGAATCATAAACCTACTTGTAAAACACAAATAGATTTATATAAGTTTACTTTCAAATTATAATTTTCAACTCAGAACTGATTAGCTATTCTTACGGCTGATCATTGCTCTCTTTCTCAGAGTCGGATCGAGAATCTTTTTACGGATTCGTAAGCTAGTTGGTGTGATCTCGAGAAGCTCATCGGTGTCGATGTAATCGAGGCACTGCTCCAGGCTCATGATTTTCGGCGGAACGAGGCGAAGGGCTTCGTCGGCGCTGGAGGAACGGGTGTTGGTCAGCTTTTTGGTCTTGCAGACGTTTAACTCGATGTCTTCCGGTTTTGCACTCTGTCCGATGATCATACCGGAGTATACTTTAACGCCCGGTCCGATGAACAGGGTTCCGCGCTCCTGGGCATTGAACAGACCGTAGGTGATGGACTCGCCTGCCTCGAATGCGATCAGGGATCCCTGTTTACGGTAGCTTAATTCGCCCTTGAACGGTGCATAGCCGTCAAAGCTGGTGTTTAAGATACCATTTCCCTTTGTATCGGTCATGAACTCGCCACGGTAGCCGATGAGGCCTCTGGACGGGATCGAGAACTCCAGTCTCGTGTATCCGCCGCCGATCGGGCTCATGCCCTGCAGCTCGCCTTTGCGGCTGGTCAGTTTCTGGATAACCGCACCGGTAAAATCGTCCGGTACATCGACGTAAGCGATCTCCATCGGCTCTAACTTGCGGTTTCTCTCGTCGTATTTATAAAGAACCTCTGCCTTGCTGACTGCGAACTCGAAGCCCTCACGGCGCATATTCTCGATCAGGACAGACAGATGCAGCTCGCCACGGCCAGATACTTTGAAGCAGTCGGCGGACTCTGTCTCTTCTACACGCAGGCTGACGTCGGTGTTCAGCTCGCGCAGCAGACGCTCGCGGATATGACGGGAGGTAACGAATTTACCTTCCTGACCTGCCAGCGGGCTGTCGTTTAC
>JBNMLY010000181.1:0-3783 GCA_050875065.1 Otoolea sp.
ACGGAACGGTGCATAGCCGCTCTGCAGCTTAAAAGTCGCCTGCTGGGCGCGCTCACGGAATGCCGCATCTACTTTGGATTTCGCACTGGCTGTCGGATAGATCTCCTCCAGCTCGGAGATCGTAAACGGCGGCTCGGACGGATATTCACCCGTATAATCCGGGTCAAAATATACCAGATCCGGCTGACGGTCATGCAGCTCTTCGATGATCAGGCCCATCTGCAGACCCCAGTCGCCCAGATGTACATCGCTGATGACATGGTGTCCCATGTAACGGCTGATACGCTTGATGCTCTCACCAATGACCGCAGAACGCAGATGTCCGACGTGCAGTGGTTTCGCTACATTGGCTCCGCCGTAATCGATGATGATCGTCTCCGGCTTTTCAGCTGCATTGAGACCAAACTTTTCATCCTCTGCCACTGTCTGCACATAGGAAGCCAGATATTCCGGATTCAGTCGGATATTGATAAATCCCGGCATCACGGCGTTGATCTCGGAAAACATCTTGCTTCCGGCCATCTTCTCGACCACCTCGTTGGCAATGTCGATCGGTTTCTTTTTGTAAGCTTTGGCTGCTGCCATCGCACCATTACACTGATATTCGCAGAGATCCGGGCGGTTGGACACCGTCACGCGGATATATTTCTCATCGTATCCGCAGCCGGTAAACGCCGGTTTCAGCTCTTCTACGATCAATTCTACAATCGTTTTCATACTAGATACCCTTTCCTGATTTATATCGTATATTATATATTCAATTTGTATACACCGTCTTTTACTTTAAACATAACCTAATATAACTATGTAACCGTTCAAGACATTTATACGCTCTATTTTATATCTTTCCGCATTGCCTTTTTCACATCCTTACGAAACTGCTTCCAGGCGTCCTCGTGGTCCACGAAATACTTCGGACACACTTTTCCCGTCACATCATAATGGCGGATCACATCCTTGGGGCTTAGATCGAGCTGCTTGCACAGCCATGCCGTCAGGCGCACCAGCGAATCATACGTCTCATCCGTAAATTTGCCGTCCGCCGCCGGATGGCAGCACTCGATCGAAACGGTGTCAGCATTCCGATCATTGGAGGCATATGCTTTCTCCCCCACTGGAACACACTCGATGATCTCACCATCCAGGCCGATCACGAAATTGCTGCTGACGGAAACAGTATTGCTGCCGTTCTGATCCTTCAGTCCCTCAAAATAATCACGGTTCTGCTGCGCCGTCGTTCCCGGATTGGCCACATAATGAATCACGATTCCATTGATAACCGGGATATTCGTTCCTGGCCTGGAATAGCGGTTGACCGTGAGAAGCTGCTCATCGACCCAGTCCGGCATCTCGATCGTGGACGGATCGACCAGTTTGCGGATCGTTTTCCCGCGCAGTGTCCATCCCGTTCCCATCCCCAGAAGGAAAATCAGCAGGCACAGAAACAGCCGCATTATAACACGACGCTTTTTCTGCTGCCTCGACCGTTCCCGGCGTTTTGCCGTCTGTCTGCCGGATGTACGTCTCTTCCTGCCGCCGAATCTCCGATCCAGCTCATCCTCCTCACCCGGGCGCAGGCGGTCTTCTCTTCCGTTCTCCATATTTATCACTCCCTATGAGCGCCGTTCTTCCCAAACCCGCTCTCTGAGATGAATCAACGGGCGCGCCATCGGCGTTTACCCGATATGTTAAGCAAAAAAACTGCTGTAAAATCTCGATCGTTTCCTCCGGATCTTACAACAGCTTCTCTGTTTATTACTGTTCATGTGCCGCATAACCAGTAAAGGAAGATGCCTGCCACGAACAGCAATCTCTGTTTCCAGTCAGAAACCTGTCAGTGACACGACCACCTTCCCGCAGGAGGGACAGGCGGTATCGTGAAGACCTTTCTGACATATATGTTATAACTTAGACTCTGGACAGATATTCGCCAGTACGTGTATCGATCTTGATCTTATCGCCCTGGTTTACGAATAACGGTACATATACAGTAGCGCCAGTCTCTACAACTGCCGGCTTGGTAGCGCCTGTTGCGGTATCGCCCTTGAAGCCCGGCTCTGTATCGGTGATCTCAAGCTCTACGAACAGCGGCGGCTCTACGGAGAATACCTTTCCGTTGTAGGAACAGATCTTGCACATCTCGTTCTCTTTTACGAACTTGAGTGCGTCGCCGATTGTCTCCTTGTTTAAAGCTACCTGCTCATATGTGTTTACATCCATGAAGTTGTATAAGTCGCCATCGGAATACAGATACTGCATATCAACTCTGTCGATTCTGGCAGACGGGAACTTCTCGGTCGGACGGAAAGTTTTCTCTACAACGCCGCCACTCATTACGTTCTTAATTTTAGTACGAACAAATGCAGCTCCCTTTCCCGGTTTTACATGCTGAAATTCCATGATCTGGTATACGTTGCCATCAATCTCCAGTGTGATGCCGTTTCTAAAATCGCCCGCTGATATCATAAATGATGCTCCTCCTTGAAAATACTCACTTTATCTTTTTTATTTTATACTATATAATTCTCTTTTTCAACTACTTTTTTGAAAACACAGGGCATATTATGTCGATTCCGTCCCTGTTTTTGCCAAAATTGCCGATGTTTTTTCTGGAAATAGCTGGTTTTCTGCCGTATCCGGCGTTCCTGTAAACATCTGGTTCTGCTGCCTGACAAGCTCTTTCAAAACTTTCAAAAACATCCAGCTGCAAACTTCCACTACTTTTTTTCCTGTCTTCTCACATAGAACCACAGGACTATCTTCTCCAGATACCGTTTTAACACGATCTGGATCTCTTCTTTCGGGTTGATCGGCTTCACAAGAATCGAATAGATGCCTGTCCGCCTGGCCCCGTACACATCCGTAAAGAGCTGATCCCCAACAAACAGGGTCGATCGATCGCTCGTTCCCATCTGGCGCATCGCCTGCCGATAGCCGCCGCGCTTTGGTTTTCCGCCCTTATAGATATAATCCGAACCAACTTGTCCGGCAAAAGGCGCCACCCGCGCCTCCTTATTATTTGAGAGCAGGCAGGTGTGGAAGCCGATCTTCCGCAGACGCTCAAACAGCCTCACCGCCCGCTCATCCGCCGGTGCTCCATGCGGCACCAGCGTATTGTCAATATCAAATATGATCCCCCGCATTCCCTTCTGGTAAAACTGCTCATACGGAATATCATACGCCGAATCCAGCCATTCATCCGGATAAAACGCATTTCCCATCATCTGGTTTCTTCCCCGTTCTTTCCTGGATCAAACGGCGGCACGTTCCGCCGCTGTATCTTCTGCAGCTCCTCCATAAATGTATCGACGTCTTTAAATTCCCGGTATACCGATGCAAACCGCACATAGGTAACCACATCCAGATCCTTTAACCGCTCCATCACAAGTTCCCCGATCACAGCGGTCGAGATCTCACGTTCTTCCCGGTTAAACAGATTATTTTCCACATCGTCAATCAACGCCGAGATCTGCCCCGGAGAGACTGGGCGTTTGTGGCAGGAATGCAGAATCCCCGCCTCTATCTTCGCCCGGTCATACATCTCCCGGGTGTTATCCTTTTTGACAACCATCAGAGGGATCGTCTCAAGTTTTTCATACGTGGTAAAACGCTTTCCACAAGTCTCACACTGTCTCCGGCGTCTGTTGTCATCCGCAGGCCGTGAATCGATTACTTTCGTGTCAGCCGCGTTGCAAAATGGACACTTCAATCGCTCTTCCCCTTTTCTGGTTTTATTGATATGCCCCGCTCCGAATGCTCATAACATATCACACTTATTATAAT
>JBNMLY010000182.1:0-3763 GCA_050875065.1 Otoolea sp.
AAATGTACGGCTTGCAAGATTTGGACTGCTTTCTGCGGAAGCATACTTTGTAAAAGTGTCAAGTTAACTGAACCGCCGGATGCGGAACCGCACGTCCGGTGGTGTGAGAGGTCGGCGGCGAAAGCCGCCTCCTACTCGATCTAAAGAGCATTGTAAAGGAAGTATTCGATAGGAGGACAAAGATGGAACAGGAGCTGCTTAAGAAAAATTTTGAGCGTCACGGATTTAAAACCAGTTTCTTTGATACAAAGGAGGCTGCGGCGGACTATCTGAAAGGTCAGATTTCCGGGAAAAAGGTTGCGATGGGCGGAAGTGTGACAGCGCAGGAGATGGGGCTTTATGAGGCACTTTCTGAGAAAAATGAGGTAATCTGGCACTGGAAAAAGACGGGGCGCGAGACACTTATGGAAGCGAGAAGTGCCGAAGTGTACATAACCAGCGCGAATGGCGTATCCCAGACGGGAGAACTGGTCAATATCGACGGAACCGGAAACCGCGTGTCACAGACTTTATTTGGACCGGAAAAAGTATATTTTATCATTGGAAACAATAAAGTCTGTCCGGATCTGGCATCTGCGATGGAGCGCGCCAAAAAGATTGCAGCGCCGAAGAATGCAGCCCGCCTGCAGGTCCCGACCCCATGTGCGAAAACAGGTGTCTGCGTGGACTGCAACAGCCCGGCGCGGATCTGTCATTCGACCGTGATTCTGGAGCGCCCGAGCAATGGGATGGAAGCGGAAGTTGTGTTTGTGGATGAGGAGCTGGGATACTAGGGCAAGAAGACAGCGATTATTCACGGGTACACGAACTGTCACGATGATAGAAAAATTTGATGGAAAAATAAGGATTTCTTTATATCTTTTTTGGGCAGATTTGGTATAATCAAGAGAAGAAAAAGCTTATTTGAACCAAAATACATAAAATCTGCGTATACGTGTGGGGAAGTATGGGGGAAGATTGAAAGGAGAACAGGCAAACTATGAACATATTATTTTTTCTGACACCTAAAAGCGAAGTTATCTATGTCAATGAGGAAGATACGGTAAAACAGGCGATGGATACGATGGAAAAATATAAGTATTCCGCAGTGCCGATCATCACAAAAGCGGGACGTTACGCGGGCACATTGACAGAGGGAGACCTGCTGTGGGGACTTAAAAATAAGATGGACTTGGTACAGAAAGGACTGGAGAAAGTGCGGATTACCGAGATTCCGCGCCGTTCGGATAATCAGCCGGTACTGGTCAAGGCGGACATGGAGGATCTGCTGGGAAAGATCATGAATCAGAACTTTGTGCCAGTATTAGACGATCAGAAAAATTTCATCGGTATCATAACCAGAAAGGATGTCATCAGTTACCTGTGTAAAAAATAGCAAGTAATGATCGGGTAGTTTTATAGCAGCGATCGCAATTACATATTTCCTGCATAAGATAAGGTATAACTGCTTTTGTAGGAGAATGAAATATGAATGGTTATCAGGATAGCTCCAGCCGGAAAAATGCCTGCCGTTCGGGAATGCCCCTTATGTCATGCCCTGCGGCAGGCATTTCTGGCAATCGTTGTATAAATGCCACACCGCCAATCAGTCCGGCCGAGATGCCGTGCGCGGGTTCGGCGCGTCCCATTTTGGAAAATGAGACCTTTTGTCCGCAAAGACCGGAAATCCGTCCTGTCCGTCCGTGTCCGCAGACAGGAGGAAACCGGCCGCCGCAGACATTTCTGGGAGGAGGAAATTATCCGGTCGGCATGGGATATGTACCGATTCAGTCCTGGCAGCAGCCGTATGCACTGGAAACCGCATTCAGGCGGGGAACCATCTTTCCAGACCTGGATCTGCCGTTTATGATGGGAGGTGCCTGCTGATGAATGAGACAGCCAGAAAATTGATGAAACGGATCGATGATGCCAGCTTTGCAATGGATGATGTGATTCTCTATCTGGATACCCACCCGGATGATCGGAACGCACTGAATTATTACCAGTATGTAGTGGCGCTTCGGAAAGAGGCAGTGAAGGCCTACGAGGCGTCATTTGGGCCGTTGACGATTGAAGATGCGGGCGATTCATGCACATGGTCCTGGCTGACAGAGCGCTGGCCGTGGGAAGGGGAGGTGTAGTGTATGTGGAGATATGAAAAACGCTTGCAGTATCCGGTCAACATCAAGACGCCGAACCCGAAAATTGCACAGTATATCATGAGCCAATATGGCGGCCCCGACGGCGAAATCGGAGCATCGATGCGCTATCTGTCCCAGCGGTACACGATGCCCTATAAGATGCAGAAGGGGCTTCTGACTGACATCGGAACCGAGGAACTTGCTCATATGGAGATGATTGCTGCCATTGTCCAGCAGCTCACGCGTAACCTGACTCCGGCGCAGATCGAGGCATCTGGCTTTGGACCGTACTATATCGATCATACCACGGCAATCTGGCCGCAGGCGGCAGGCGGTATTCCGTTCAATGCGTGCGAGTTCCAGTCGAAGGGCGATGCAATCACGGATCTGTATGAAGATATGGCAGCAGAGCAGAAAGCCCGCACGACCTACGATAACATTCTCCGCGTGGTCAAAGATCCGGAAGTATGCGACCCGATCCGGTTTCTGCGGGAGCGGGAGATTGTGCATTTCCAGAGATTTGGAGAAGCCGCAAGAAATGTGCAGGATTACCTGAACAGCCGCAATTTCTATGCGTTTAACCCAGAATTTGATAAGGGGAGAGCGAACGTATAAAATAGCTCAAAAAACCTCCGTAAACAATGTAAAATCCATTCTTTACGGAGGTTTCCAGATCAGCAGATAACGGGAATCGAACCCGCCTTTCCAGCTTGGGAAGCTAGCGTTCTACCGATGAACCATATCTGCAAATATATATTAAGTATACTGTTTTTTTTGAAAAAGTCAAGAAATTTATTTCGTCAACAGGGGACGGAAAGCGACTGTTCACAGATAGGCACTTCTGGAATCAAAACGACGTAAAAGCCAAAATCGAGCTAAATCCCCCTCTTAACATAATTTATATTTCAAAAACCCCCAGATAGTGTTATAATAACCTCGTATGAATTAGGGCGCAGTAGTGAGGCACCCTTTTTGTTTCATAGGGAAATGCGTCCTATGAAACAAAAACGCTCCGCGTGGCTGCGCACTCGCGCGAAGAGGAATCATGTCGCAAGCGACCGCGCTCGGCGCGAGAATGTGCCAGGGCACATTCTTTATGTAAGGATGAATAGAGGCTTTCTGTGCCAGTACGGCGGATAAACAGAAAATAACGGAGGAAACTATGGATATAATCATTATCGGATGCGGCAAGGTTGGTACGACACTGGCAGAGCAGCTTGTCCGGGAGGAGCACAATGTGGTGATGATCGATACCTCGGCAGAACGGATGCAGCGGATATCGGACGAAATTGATGCGATCAAATTGGTGGGAAATGGCGCGAGCATTTCGATGCAGATTGAGGCGGGCGTACAGACGGCGGATATGCTGATTGCGGTGACGGGTTCGGATGAGATGAACCTTCTCTGCTGCCTGATTGCGAGAAAAGTAGGACATTGCCACACGATTGCGCGTGTGCGGAACCCGATCTACAGCAACGAGCTTACCTTTATCAAGCAGCAGTTGGGAATTTCCATGATCATCAACCCAGAGTATGCAGCAGCGACGGAGATTTCGAGAATTCTGCGTTTTCCGTCGGCGATCAAGATCGATCCGTGTGCCAAGGGAAAAGTAGAGCTTTTGAAATTTAAGGTCAAACCAGAGT
>JBNMLY010000183.1:0-3714 GCA_050875065.1 Otoolea sp.
GTATGAGAACCCGCTCGATTCCATTCAGATTGCGGCGGGGGCGGAACATGTGATGGATGTGCGGAACTATCTGTCCTCGATACGGGTACAGGATGAGATTTTGTATTATTTAATCTATCTGTGTGAGGCGACCCGGCAGGATCCGATGGTGGAGCTGGGAATCAGTCCGCGTGGTGTCCAGGCGTTGACCCGGATGGCGAAAGCGAATGCGGTTTTAGAGAAGCGGAGTTATGTGATACCGGAAGACGTACAGAACGTATTTTGTGATACGTGTGCCCATCGCCTGATCCTCCGGCCGCAGGCGCGGGTTGATGGCATCAGCGAGCGGATGATTTTGCAGAAAATCTTGATGGAAGTAAAGCCGCCGGAATTGATGAAAGGAAAAAGAAATGCGTAAGACACGGATTCTCTATGGAATCGTCTTGCTGTCAGAGATAATGTTACTGTTTTGGAGCGGAAGCGGATTGTTGTTAAGCGTGGTGGCAACTCAGTTTTTACTGCTGTTGCTGTTGGAAATCTGTATCGTGATTGATACGGAACGACTTCAAATGGCAATCCGTATGCCGGCGGCGTGTCTGGCGGGGCGAAGGCTTTCTCTGACATTACAGATTGATAAGCGTTTTTTTCTGGCAGCGGGGATGATGCAGGCGATTTTGGAATGTGAAAATCGCTTGATGGATGAGCGGACGGATATTCCTGTGTGGATCAATTTTTCCGGGCAGAATCATAGTGTTGAGATTCCCTTTCAGGCAGAGGCCTGTGGACAGATCCGAATTCGGCTGAACCAGATCCGCTGTTATGATATATTTGGGCTGTTGGAGCGTGATATTCCATTCTTGGATGATATGTCGATGCTAGTGTATCCGCGGGAGACGGCGTTGCAGGTTTCCTCCGGCCGTATCCTGCCAGGCGGCTGGGAAGGAGAGCAGAGGACGCTTGACCGCCGTGGAAAAGATCTGAGCGAGGTATTTGACTTACGGGAATATCGTCCGGGCGATGATGTGCGGGCAATCCACTGGAAATTATCTGGAAAAACGGATACGCTGTTAGTCCGTGAGGCGAGTGATACGTTCCGCTGTGATACGTACATACTGCTGGATGCGGGAAAAAAAGAGGGGACGAGGCCGTATCCGGTGGCGCAGCTTTCGGCGGCTGTCAGTGCCGCGGTTTCCGTTAGCCAGAGGCTTCTTGAGCTGGGAATTTCCCATTATACCGGCATCGCGGCGGGAGGCCGACTCTTATCCAGTCCGGTGGCCGAGCGGGCGGAATTTCAGCGGATGCTGGATATCTGGATGGCAATGCGGCTGCCGGAACAAAAGGGAACTGGACTGGGGTACTTTATGCGGCAGCAGCTTCAAAGACATTATAACCGCTTGATTTATATTACAAATGGAATGTGTCCGGAGTCTTTTTTTGATCTGCCATCCGGGTTAGAGATAACGGCGGTCTGTATTCTGGAGGATTCCGAGGAAAGCTCTGTGCGGCAGCAGGAGAATTGTACCATTATGGAGATTCCATTGGGAGAATTATGGAAAACGGCATATACAATTTCTATTTAAGGACAGAGGTCAGAAGCGTGAAACATAGGACGAAAGAAAAAGGAGAATCGGACTGATGGATACCGGAAGAGAAAGTCGGCATCTGGACAAATTTGAACAGAAATGTACGTATGCAGAGTGCTTCCCTCATTTGCTGCGCTGTGGGGTGCTGTCAGGCGGAATGCTGTTGGTTTGGATGCAATTTGTGCAGCTTGCAACGGCAGACACCCTGATACTGCTGTTGGTATTGGGAAGCCTACTGTTGGCAGGGGGGATCTTTAACCGGGTTTCGGTACGTCTGGCGCAGGGATTTCCATGGATCCTGATATTTCTCAGTGTAGTGATTTCGTGTTTGGGTGGTATGGGACGTCTCTTTGAAGGAATGGCCGGGACAGGAAATATGGGAATTGCATACTGGAATCAGAAAGAAGAGGATGCGATTCCCTATTTAATGCATGGGGCAGGCAGCCGGGAGGGATTTTTCCTTTTGGGGCTGGTTATGGTCTTTTTGATGACCGGATTTTGCTGGTATCTGGCGTGGCACGCCGCGATTGCGCGTACATTATTGTTGGCTGTGCTGATCCTGATACCAGATATTCTGCTGAAACAGGAGACGGCTTTGGGTGTGATTTTTCTGTTTCTGGGGCTTATTGGCTTATGGCTTTATGCAGCCAGAGCTGGAAGCGGGCGGGAGCGGCTGACTTGGACGCTCTTGAGTGCGTGCTTGCTTTTGGCGGTTGTCCATGGAATCGGAAACAGGGAAGTGGATTCGCTTTTGTGGTTTAAAGAGAAAACACTTCGACTGGTAGAGGAGGCACGTTTTGGCAAACCGACCTTGCCGGAGGGCAACGTAGGTCAGGCGTATATGTTGAAGCAGGGGGAAAATGTCACTCTTCGTGTAACCACGGAGGAAGAGAAAGCACTTTACCTGCGTGGTTACACGGCAGGGCGATATGAAGACGGCAAATGGAAACCGCTTAAGCGGGCGGCTTACAGCGGCAGTCGAAATGGTTTCCCGAAATGGCTGGAGGTGCGGGGCTTTGACCCGAATGTCCAATATGCGATGAGTCAAAAACTGGGCTCACAGGAGGAGAAGACAGCACCGGTGTCCCATCTTGTGCAGATTCAAAATCTGAGTGCCAGCCGAAAGTACCTTTACACGCTGTATTCGGCGGAGAAACCAAACAGTGGCGGGGCGGTGGCGAAACGGGATGAGGGATACCGCTCCCGTGCGCTTACCGGGGCTACGTCATATGAGATATCCGATTATTCCCCCAGTATACCGGGTGAATTGAATCGACTCAAAGATTGGATGTATGCACCGGATACGGAGGCTGAATCTACGTATTTAGAGCAGGAGTCCGTGTACCGTGAATTTGTGTACGATGAATATACAGAGGTAAACGATGAACTGTCCTCCCTGATTGAGACGCTCTTCCATGATTCGGATGAAACCGGAGATGAGGCGGAAGAAGGGGTTTACAATGTCACGCAGAAGATCCGCCAGAAGATGGAGGAATGTCTGGTTTATAGCCCGAATCCGGTGCAATTTGAAAATGGGGAGGATCCGCTGGTGCCATTTCTGCAGGGGCAGCGGGTAGGAAATGCTGTTTATTTTGCATCGGCTGGTGTAATGGCGTATCGGAGTTTTGGAATCCCGGCGCGTTATGCAGAAGGGTATTTGATGGAACGTAGAAAAGGGGCGGATGATTCCAAAACGGTAAATCTGACAGGGCGGAATGGCCATGCTTGGGTTGAGGTTTATATGGATGGACTTGGATGGGTGCCGATTGATGTGACACCCGGCTACTATTATGATACGTACGCATTGCTTCGTATGACGGGACTTCCGCAGGAAATTCAAAAGGCTTCGGTGCAGGAGGAGCAGGGGGGAAAACTGGATGATACGTTGGAACTTCAGGGCGATATGAGACGCAGCCGTGAAGAACGGATGCAGAAAATCATGGTTTCTATGGTGCTGTCCGGTATTATCTTGCTGTTTGTATTTTTGCTTTTCCTGCTGTATACAGGAGGTGCCTATCGGAAATTATATGAGGATTGGAGGATCGAACGTTTGTTGGCGCGTTCTGGAAAGGAGGATACTGCCGGGGCGTTTGAGGAATGGATTGCCCGACAGCTTCGGCGGATCGGCATTGAGATGCGTGTTGGCTGGCAA
>JBNMLY010000184.1:0-3714 GCA_050875065.1 Otoolea sp.
ATACACCATTTTTTCCGACTTGGCAAGTGCATTTACTGATTTTATTGTTTTTTTGTAAGAATTTTTATATTTTATATAGAAGAAATCCAACACATCCTCCGGCCCGGTCACGATCCCTGCCCCCTGTGCAATCAGCCGGTTGCAGCCCTCACTGAGCGGATCGATGCGCCTCCCCGGCAGCGCAAAAACCTCTTTTCCCTGTTCCAACGCCAAATCGGCGGTGATGAGAGAACCGCTTCTCTTTCGCGCCTCCACCACCAAAACCAGATCGGAAAGTCCGCTGATGATCCGGTTCCGGATCGGAAAATGGGAGGCAGTCGGCGGCACGCCCGGACCGTATTCCGACAAAATACCGCCGTGTTCCCGGATCCGCGTGTGCAGCCGGATCCCGGATGGCGGATAGCACGTATCGATTCCACACCCCATCACGGCGTAGGTCAGCCCGCCGCCGTCCATCGCACCCTTATGTCCCGCCTGATCGATCCCCAGCGCCATGCCGCTCACGATCTGAACGCCATGTTCCGCCAGAATCCGCCCGAAATACTCGGCTTCCTGCCGCCCATACGGTGTGCAGCTACGCGCCCCGATGATGGCCGCGGATGGTTTTGTATCCTCCGGAAGCATTCCACGCACATAGAGCCACATCGGTTTATCATAGATATGCAGCAGGCGCCTTGGATATACCGCTTCTCCGCACAGAATAAAACGGACGCCCTGATCGGCCAGCCTGAGATACTCTTCCCCGCGCTGTTCGAAACGCGAAACCGCTTCCGCCAGCTCCCGCTTCACCGCCTGTCCGAGAAAGGAGAATACAAATGGATCCTGTTTCTTCTTATTATATAGAACCCTTTCATAGATCCCCTCAAAGCTGCCGCAGGATTCATACAATCTGGCCGCCGTCACCGCCCCGATTCCATTTACGCGTGACAGCCAGTAGGCGTGGATGCGCTCGCGGTCGGAGTACTGCATATATTCTGTCAGCGCCGTTTTTTTATGCGATGGTTTCTCCTCCTTTTCGTATATTTCCTGCATGGAAATCTGATGGATGTTCGCTTTGTTTTCATTTTCCTGCTCTCTTCCTGCCCCCATAAAATTCCTCCCAGATATTTCAGACAATGCTTAAACATGTTCGTTTCTTTCTTTTCTAAAGATTCCCCCAATATTTCTTCTCAAAACTCCGGAACCCAATCGCCTCCGCAAGCTGCATCCGCCCAATCGTTTCCTGTCCATCCAGATCCGCCAGCGTGCGCGCTACTTTTAAAATCTTTCCGTGTCCTCTGGCGCTAATCCCCTGCTGCCGCTCTACTTGTTCCAGAAATCGGGCATCCTCACCGGACAGATGGCAGTACGCTTCTATCTGGCGGCGGGTCATCTGGCTGTTGTAGGAGATGGCTTCGTCCGCAAACCGCTTTTCCTGCCGGGCGCGCGCTTCCATGACACGTTCCCGCATGACAGCGGACGAATCATTTTTCACATTTTTGTCTTCCTCTATCAGCCCCAAATCCTGCCGCGGCACCTCCACCCCGATGTCGATCCGATCTAAAAACGGCCCCGAAACGCGGTTCAGATACCGGCGTATCTGGGTCGGGGTACAACGGCATTTCTCCAGATCCGGGAAAAATCCGCATTTGCAGGGATTCATCGCCGCCGCGATCATTGTTTTCGCCGGAAATACCACGGTCTGATTGAGACGGGAAACCGTGATGCTCCCCTCCTCCATCGGCTGGCGAAGCAGGTCTAGAATGTTCGACTGGAATTCGGCTAACTCATCTAAAAAGAGGGTTCCATGACTCGCAAGCGAAATCTCACCGGGCTTCGGATTGCGCCCGCCGCCTGCCATCGCCTGGGCCGTCGTACTGTGGTGCGGGCTGCGGAACGGGCGCTGCCAAATCAGCGGCGTATCCGGCTTCAAAAGGCCGCAGATACTGTATATCTTCGAAACTTCGATGCTCTCTTCCAGCGTTAGAGGCGGAAAAATCGTCGGAAGGCGCCGCGCCGCCATTGTTTTTCCCGTTCCCGCCGGTCCGATATAGAGAATATTATGACGCCCCGCTGCTGCCGTCTCACTGGCCCGCCGTACCAGCGGAAGTCCGACAATCTCATCAAAATCGACCTCAAACTCCTCCTGTCCTGCCTGCAGCAGTTCCGGCGAAAACCATTGTCCATGAATCTGCTCCGGATTCTGCAGATAGTCCGTCAGAACTTTTACATCCCTGACTCCCACGATCTCAATTCCATCCACGGCCCGCCCTTCCTCTACATTCTCTTCGGCTAAAAAGACCCGTTTTATTCCGCAGCGGCGCGCCTCATAGACCATCGAAAGGACGCCGGCAAGCGGCTTAATACTGCCGTCTAAACCTAATTCACCGATAAAAGCCCACTTCTCCCAATCGGCTGCAAAATCGCTTCTTTTCTCCGCCGGCGCTTCGATTCTCCCCCTCTCTTTCCGTTGAGAAATTCCGCTTTCCGATTCATCCATTTCTGTCCACATTCCAGCTTGCCCCGTTTTTGCCGTCTCTCCCTGCTTCCACAGACACCTCAAAATTCCTGCCGCAATCGCCAGATCACACCCCGTCCCTTCTTTCCGCACTCCGGCCGGCGAAAGGTTGACCGTGATCCGCTTCGGCGGCAGGCGAAATCCCGCATTCCGAAGGGCTGTCCGGACGCGCTCCTGAGCCTCCCGCACCTCCTCCGCCAGATATCCAACCATAATGAAACTCGGCAGACCATCGCTCACATCCACCTCCACCGTGATCCGGTATCCGTCGATGCCGCGCGTGCTGAAACTGTTGATTTTACTGAACATATATTTCCCCCTATTCGTAAATCATCTTTTTACTTTGCATCGTATTTTTATACATTTTTGAAAGCCAATCAGATTCAATAATAATTTGACGTTTTAACTAAAACTTTTTAGAAACATTTGATTTTCTTGAAATTTGAAATTAATACATCGATTCTTACACAGCATTGAACTCAAAGAAGTGCTTTGAAGTAAAAACAGATATTTCTATTTGAATTTGATTTGAAATTAGAATGAATCAATTTGAACAACAAAAAACAGACTTGTTAGATTGAAATTAGATATTGTACTTTTATTATATAGAGGCATGAGGCAGAATGCAAGCCAAAACAGCTTTAAAATACTCTGATGTCTCGGAAAATGCGCTCTCAACGGTAAAAGCCGAACCTTTTTCCTAGGTTCGCTCTGCATGTCCAGGCTTCCGTTCATCCGATCGGTGAATCCCTTTACGATCGAGATTCCCAATCCATTTCCCTGAACATCAGAGTTCCAGCTGTCATTCTCCCATGTCTAATCCACAAAAATATGTTTAATAAACTCTTTTGACATACATTTTTTTCATAAAAAAATCCTGCTCGAAGTTTTCCACAAAGTCAAAAGCTGCTGCAAAATACCAACACAGCCTTCTGCAACAGCTTCCTTTTTCTCTCAAAATTATTTGAAACTACTGTTCTTCTAAATATAGAGCTTCTTTTAAATAAACTCTTCCCCAAGCTTCTCTGCCGCCGCACGCGCGATCTGTTCCGGGGTGATCGGAAGCTCATAGAATCGTTTTCCAACCGCATTGTACACGGCATCCGCGATTGCCGGAAGCGGTGTGTTGATAACGATCTCTCCGATCGACTTCGCGCCGAACGGACCTGAGTCCTCATAGCTGCTCTCAAATTCGACACGTATATGCCCAAAATCAA
>JBNMLY010000185.1:0-3669 GCA_050875065.1 Otoolea sp.
GCTCAACCCAGTTCAGTATGCACGTTCCGGTGGCTATCAGGTGCTTCAGGGCGTGTATGCGATTGGTTCTGGCGGATTGTTTGGAAAAGGGCTGGGAGAAAGCCTCCAGAAACTTGGTTTTGTGCCGGAGGCTCAGAACGATATGATTTTCTCGATTCTCTGTGAAGAGTTGGGATTGTTCGGAGCGATTTCTGTCATCATGATATTTATGTTTATGATTTACCGCTTTATGGTAATTGCCGGAAATGCGCCGGATCTGATGGGCGCGATGATTGTGGTAGGTGTGATGGCGCATATTGCCATTCAGGTTATCCTGAATATTGCAGTTGTTACTAATACGATCCCGAATACAGGTGTAACACTTCCGTTTATCAGTTATGGAGGTACGTCTGTGTTCTTCCTGATGTTGGAGATGGGTCTGGTGCTCAGTGTTTCAAATCAGATTAAGTTGCAGCAGTAACAAAGTCCCCGTGCTGGCATATAATAGTACATAGGATGCCGGTGGGAGGGGATGGAGTGGCTTTCATTGAGATTCATGGGCCATGCCGGATACAGGGCAGATTAACCGTCCAGGGAGCGAAAAATGCAGTCTTACCGATGATGGCGGCCTCGGTTCTGAACCGTGGGCGGACGGTGCTGGAGAATGTCCCTCAAATACAGGATGTATTTTGTATGATGGGGATTCTCGATTCGTTGGGTGCTTGTTGTCGGTTGACTGGCAACCGCTTGGAAATCGACACGGCGGCAATGTCGGGGTGGAGGATTGCACAGGAAGAGATGAAAAAGATGCGATCTTCCATTATGCTTCTGGGAGCGCTGCTGGGGCGGTTTCATGAAGCAGAAGTGTATAGGCCTGGCGGCTGTATGATTGGCAAACGTCCGATCGATCTGCATCTTCAGGCGCTCCGGACACTCGGAGGGCAAATAATAGAAGAGCCAGAAGCAGATGGCCGTCTGTATGCACATTGCAGGGAGCTTCATGGGGCGGAAATCACATTTCCCGTTTCCAGTGTCGGTGCGGTTGAGAATGCTTTGTTTGCAGCGGTGGCAGCGGATGGCAGGACGGTTTTGCGCGGATGTGCCAGGGAACCGGAAATTCAGCAATTATGCTCTTTTTTAAACAGCATGGGGGCGTCTATCCGCGGGATTGGGACAGAGCTTCTGATCGTGGAGGGCGGTTTGCCGCTTCATGATACACGGTTTCGTGTGGGCGGCGACCGAATTGCCGCCGGAACCTACCTGATGGCGGCCGTAGCCGGCGGCGGGGAGGTGATTTTGGACGGAATCCGAACGGAAGAACTGGAAAATGTAATAGAGGTTTTGAGAGAGATGGGGGTGTCGATTTACAGTGAACCGACGCTTCTGTATGCGCGTTGTGGAAACCGTCCCCAGGCGGTATCGGTTAAAACGGGACCGTATCCGGAGTTCCCGACGGATCTGCAGCCTGTGCTGATGGCGGCGTTATCCCGTGCAGAGGGCAGGAGCCGTTTGGAGGAAACCGTGTTTGAAAATCGGTTTGCGGCGGCACAGGAGCTTCAAAAAATGGGAGCTCATATCGTATGTAATGCCCGGACAGCGTGGATAGAGGGACAGGAAAAGCTGCTCGGGGCACAGGTGCAGGCGAAGGACTTGCGAGGGGGAGCTGCATTGATTGCGGCTGCCCTGGGGGCAGAAGGATGGACACAGGTATCAGATTGTGAACATATTGAGCGGGGATATGAGGATATTTGCCGGGATTTGCAGCATTTAGGTGTGCAAATCCGGCGCCGGGAGGATGATCAGAATAGACAGGATGCACATTGAGAAAAAAAATGGAAGAAAATTGTGGCGCCGCCGGGGAAAAAAGCATATCTGGCTTACGACGGCGTCTGCCATGGTGATAGTGGCGTTTGTACTTGCATTGTCGCTGCTTCAGATCCGTACCATTCATGTCAGCGGAAACCGACAGTATACGGCGGAACAAATCGAGGCATCCATTTTCAATACGCGGTTGAGCCGGAATCCGATTGTTTGTTACCTGCAATATCGGTTTCAGCCTCATAAATCGATTCCGTTTGTGGAGGACTACAAGCTGGTGTTTCGCAGTACATCGGATGTGGAGATTATCGTTTATGAAAAAAGTGTCGTTGGATATGTTTCTTATATGAATAGCCGCATGTATTTTGACAAGGACGGCATCATTGTGGAGAGTACCAATGAGACATTGCCGGGCGTGCCGAAGATAGCGGGGCTTGCGTTCGGCCATATTGTACTGCATGAGCCGCTTCCGGTTGAGGATCTCACAGTATTTAAAGAGATTTTGAATTTAACCCAGGTGCTTTCCGTCAATGAGATTGCGGTCGATGAGATACGTTTTAATAAGGAAAAAGAAGCGACGCTTCAGATAGGGGCGCTTCGCGTCGAGCTGGGAGATAACAACAATATGGATGGAAAGCTTTCGGAATTAACGGATATTTTGCGAGATTATCCGACCTTGTCTGGCACGCTGTATTTGGACAGTTACGATGAATCCAATTCAAACCCGATGTATCGGTTCGATAAGAAGCAGGCAACGAATTAAAAGAGGAAAAGCAGAGGTGCATTTTTGCCCGTAACGAGGAATGGGAGTACAGGAGAATTTCCTTTCACGCGGGTGCTTCGGGAAAGAAGGTTTTGGATCGGCATTCGAACAAAAATTTTATAAAATAAACGATTGATTTTTTGTTGAAAATCAAATATAGTATTAGGTAGGCTAGATTTAATAGACCCTAAATGTTAGTATAAAGATGATAAAACCGGAACAGATGGGTAAATGAAGGAGGAAGTATCTTGTTAGAGATAAAGATAAATGAGTCAGAAAATTCTGCCAGAATTATAGTAGTCGGTGTCGGTGGAGCCGGTAATAATGCGGTAAACCGTATGATCGATGAGGACATCGTTGGTGTAGAATTTATCGGGATCAATACAGATAAACAGGCGCTTCAGTTCTGTAAGGCATCGACTGCAATGCAGATCGGTGAGAAACTGACAAAAGGGCTTGGCGCAGGCGCGAAGCCGGAGATTGGCGAGAAAGCAGCCGAGGAAAGCCAGGAAGAACTAGCGCAGGCTCTCAAGGGCGCTGATATGGTATTTGTTACCGCCGGTATGGGCGGCGGTACAGGTACGGGTGCGGCTCCGGTTATCGCACGTATCGCAAAAGATATGGGAATCCTGACGGTTGGCGTAGTCACAAAGCCGTTCCGTTTTGAGGCAAAGACCCGTATGAGCAATGCACTCAATGGAATTGAGAAATTAAAAGCTGCCGTTGACACCCTGATTGTGATTCCGAACGATAAACTTCTGGAGATCGTAGATCGCCGCACCACGATGCCGGATGCACTAAAGAAAGCGGACGAGGTTCTCCAGCAGGCAGTACAGGGTATTACCGACCTGATCAATGTTCCGGGTCTTATCAATCTTGATTTTGCGGACGTCCAGACGGTTATGGTGGACAAGGGGATCGCGCATATCGGCATCGGCCATGCAAAGGGCGATGATAAGGCACTGGAGGCTGTCAAGCAGGCCGTTTCCAGTCCGCTGCTTGAGACGACCATCGAGGGTGCGAGCCATGTTATCATCAATATCTCCGGTGATATCAGCCTGATCGAGGCCAATGATGCAGCCAGCTACGTACAGGAGCTTGCCGGTGAC
>JBNMLY010000186.1:0-3664 GCA_050875065.1 Otoolea sp.
AGACGGTATTCCACTGAATAACGCGCCGCGTCGTAGTTGGCCGGATTGTTGACTTCCTCATCGACGATCGCCTGAATCTGCGGATCTTGCGGGGTATAAATCTGCAGTCCGCCGCTGAACAGGAGATTGGACGCCTGTGTGTCAGTATAGCCGAGCTGTTCCTTGAGTGCCTCGGTTACCTGATTGATCAGCTCGTCCGTGTAATAGGAGTACGGAGTTTCGTTCTCTTTGAGTACCGTATCCACATTCTGGATGCGGGCGTAGACGTCGTCCGCCAGTGCCGCTTCCTGCTCTTCCTTTGTAATATAGCCCTGTTCATACATCGCCTGTAAAATGACCTTGCGCCGGGCGGCATTTGCCTCCGCACCGCTGATCGGATTTAACTTTGCCGGGTTCTGGGTGATGCCGGCGATGACTGCACATTCAGAAAGGGTCAGATCGGAGACATCCTTATTAAAATAACGCAGCGCCGCCGCCTTGACGCCCAGCGTATTGCTGCCGAGGTTGATGGTGTTTAAATAATTCGTTAAAATGACCTTTCGGTCGACGTTTTTCGTCAGCTGCAACGCCAAATATTGCTCCTGGATTTTGCGCTCGATTTTTGCGCCTTTGCTTGTCTCCATACCGCCGTTGAAAACGGTATTTTTGATGAGCTGCTGGGTCAGGGTGCTGGCGCCGCCCTTGTAATTGTTCGTCAGGACGCCGACCACCGCACGTGAGATAGAGCGCAGATCGATACCGCTGTGCTGCCAGAAACGAGAATCCTCGATGGAGACGAATGCGTCAATCAGATCCTGCGGAAAATCCTCGTAGGATGCCTCGATTCGGTTGGAGTTGGAGCCGACCAACGTGTCGGTCACTTCCCCGGCGCTATTATATATAGTAGAAAAGTAGCCGCTTGGGGTAAAACTGTCCGGGTTAAAATCGGGAGAACTGTCCAGAATGCCTTTAAACATTCCAAGAAAAAGCCCGGTTCCGGTCAGACAGAGAAAAAGGACGAGAGCAAAAGCCGTCTTAAAGAAAGTCAGAAAAAAGCGGTTGATATACTGTCTTTTCTTTGAAGCGGCCGCACGAATCCGTTTTTTAGTTTCTTTTACACCGTAATTCATGAGAACCTCCTTTTAGGTTCAGAGTGGTTCAGTCTTATATGAATGGTTCCGTATGCTTACCGTCCCTGCGAACGTTCATGCGGAAGCCGCCCCTTGACAGAATGGTTTTGCAAGAACGGCTATTTGCCCCATTTCCGCGGGAAAAGCGCGGATCGGTGGAAGCATTACCATTATATACAGTATTTCCAATGATCCACCGTTTACACAATATGTAGACGGCGGGATTTTGTCGCTGTTTCGCATTTTCAATCGGCAAAACCGACTACTCTTGCCGAGCCGTGCGGAATTTTCAGTTCAGAAAAGTCCTATTTGTAAACAATAACGCCATTATATCAAAGTTCATGGGATAAATAAATACTATTGTCATGAAGTTTTTTTTACGGTATCATAAAAGACAAGGCTTGCAGGCGGTTGGGGAAACGAAAGAAGCTGTCCGTTTTAGGGATGCGTATTTCATAGATGGGGGAAAGAAAAAGATTGGAAATGAGAAGTGTTTTCATGGCGTTTGGTGCCTGAGAGAAGTGAAAGGAATGACAAAAGCATGAAAGAACGTTATAAAATCGTCTACCAAGGCGGCGAGGGCGAGATTGTGGAGAAGAAGTCCCGCTTTATCGCGGAGATCCGTCCGGTAGAATCGGAAGAAGAGGCGACGGCATTTATTGCGGAAGTCAAGAAAAAATATTGGGATGCGAGACATCACTGTTCGGCGTTCACGATCGGGGAAAATAATGAGGTGGCGCGCTGCAGCGACGACGGCGAACCGGCGCAGACGGCAGGGCGTCCGATGTTAGACGTACTGCTGGGGCGGGAACTCCACAATGTTTGCGCGGTCGTAACCCGGTATTTCGGCGGAACGCTTTTGGGAACCGGCGGACTGGTGCGGGCATACGGCGGAGCCGTCCAGGAGGGACTTAAAAACTGTGTGGTTCTGGAAAAATGCCTGGCACGCAAGTGGAAGATCGGGACGGATTACAGCGGACTTGGAAAGGTGCAGTACATCCTGGCGGAGGAAGAGCTGCCGATCCTGGACAGTGAGTATGGCGAGGGCGTGGATCTGACGATCCTGGTTCCGTTTGACCAGGCTGGGGCAGCCGAGAAAAAGCTTATTGAGGGCACGAATGGAAGATGCCGGATCGAAAAGCTGGAGGAAGTCTATTTTGGCATGGATGCGGGAAAGATTATTTTATTGTAAAAAAATCTTGAACAATGGAGGAAAGAATGCTAAAATAATTAGCTGTATTATTTTCAGATGGGAAATGATATGTTTACTGTTTACAGAGCGGCACTTTTGCGGATACGATTGTGTGGAAGGCAGAACGCTGGGAGGTTTTGCTGGAAATTGACGCAGAACCGATCGGTTATCATAGGTGCTGTGAAGGGGAAAGAACAGTTCGTCAATCATGAAATAAATCAATCATAAGAAAAGAGAGTAAGCAGATATGAAAATGAAACGGGAAGATGTCAGAAACGTTGCAATTATCGCTCACGTTGACCACGGTAAAACGACGCTGGTAGACCAGCTCCTCCGCCAGAGCGGTGTATTCCGTGCCAATCAGGAAGTAGTCGATCGTGTCATGGACTCCAATGATATTGAGCGTGAGAGAGGTATCACGATTCTGTCCAAAAATACGGCTGTTAATTACAACGGCACCAAGATCAACATCATCGATACACCAGGCCACGCGGATTTCGGCGGCGAGGTAGAGCGTGTCCTCAAGATGGTAAACGGCGTTATCCTTCTGGTAGACGCATACGAGGGCGCGATGCCGCAGACCAAGTTCGTTCTGCGTAAGGCACTGGAATTGGATCTGCCGGTGATCGTATGTATCAACAAGATTGACCGTCCGGAAGCACGTCCGGAGGAGGTTGTAGATGAGGTTCTGGAGCTTCTGATGGATCTGGATGCATCTGACGAGCAGCTTGACTGCCCGTTCCTGTATGCATCTGCACGTTCTGGATATGCAAAGAAGAATCTGGACGATCCGAATGTAGATATGCAGCCGCTGTTCCAGACCATTCTGGACTATATTCCGGCACCGGAGGGAGATCCGGAGGCAGAGACACAGGTTCTGATCAGCACGATCGATTACAACGAGTACGTGGGACGTATCGGTGTTGGTAAGATCGACAACGGCTACCTGAAAGTAAATCAGGAGTGCGTCATCGTCAACCATCATGGGCCGGATAAATTCCGCAAGGTTAAGATCGGCAAGCTCTATGAGTTTGAGGGCCTGAATAAAGTAGAAGTACAGGAAGCAAAGATCGGTTCGATCGTAGCGATTTCCGGTATCGCAGATATCCATATCGGTGATACCCTGTGTTCCCCGGAGAAACCGGAGGCAATTCCGTTCCAGAAGATCTCCGAGCCGACCATTTCCATGGACTTCATGGTAAATGACAGCCCGCTGGCAGGTCAGGAAGGTAAATTCATCACTTCCCGCCATATCCGCGAGCGTCTGATGCGTGAGCTGAACACCGATGTCAGCTTGCGTGTAGAGGAGACAGATTCCCCTGACTGCTTCAAAGTATCCGGTCGTGGTGAGCTGCATCTGTCC
>JBNMLY010000187.1:0-3613 GCA_050875065.1 Otoolea sp.
ATACATTAGTAGTGGAAACTGGGCGAAAAATGGAGCTGTCCATTGAGAGAACCGTTCGTTTGTGCGATGTGTGAATCGTAACAGAAAGCAGCCAGAACAATAAGAAGAATGTAGCAAGTTAGAACGATCAGAAGGTGGTTGGTATGGAATATGGCGCGCTGATGGAGATGGCGGTCCGGGCAGGCGAGATCATGCTGGAGAGCGGAGCTGAGGTCTACCGGGTGGAGGACACGATCCACCGGATTTTAAAGCATACGGGGATTGCGCGGGTGGATGTGTTTGTCGTGACAACGGGGATCGTGGCGACGATTGCGGACGCATCGCTTCCGCCTCTTACTCTGGTAAAACGGGTGGAAAACCGGGCGACAAATTTGAACCGCATCTATCAGGTCAACAATGTTTCAAGGGAATTTTGCAGTGGAAAATTGACCGTCGAAGAAGCACAGGAACGCTTGGATCGGATTGCGGCCACGACGCTGTATGGATTCTGGAAAAAATGCGTCGGTTATGCGGTCACGACGGGATTTTTCGCGGTGATGTTTGGCGGCGGCCCGGGCGAGTGCCTGGTGGCGGCAGTTGTCGGAATTGTGCTTGCGTTTGTCCTGCGGGCGGCATCGGCGCTTATGTTAAATGATTTCTGTCAGAATGCCCTTGGTTCGTTTGCATTGGCGGTCACGGCATATCTGCTGCGCCGGGGGGCATTTTTGGGGATGAGTCTGGATGTGGTGATTATCAGCGCGATCATGCCGCTGGTGCCGGGGGTTACGTTTACGGCGGCGATCCGTGATACGCTGAACGGAGATTACAGTTCGGGGGTCGCGCGGATGGCAGAGGCAGTTGTCGTAGCGCTGGCGGTCGCGTCAGGCGTTGGTCTGGCGATCGTGGCAGTTCGGCTGGCGGGAGGATCGGTATGACAGAGATGGTAAGAGAACTGATCATTCAGAGTGCAGGTGCATTTCTGGCAATTTTGGGCTTCTCCCTGTTGATTGACATGCCGCGGAAATATCTGATTTATGCAGGGATTACCGGGGGCGCCGGGTGGCTGGCGTATCTCGTATCGACGCAGACCAGAACCTCGTTGGTGGCGGCGGCTTTTTTCTCCAGTCTGGTGGCGGCGCTGCTCAGCCAGATATTTGCACGTGTTTTAAAAGCGCCCGTCACGATCTTTCTGGTGGCAGGAATCCTGCCGACGGTGCCGGGCGCATCGATCTACCGGAGCGTCTATTTTCTGATACAGGGGCAGACGATGTGGTCCAATTTTTACCTGGTTCAGACGCTTCAGATAGCGGGTGCGATGGCGGTTGCCATCTTTATTGTGGATTCACTGTTCCGTCTGTTCCAGAATAAAGCGTCGTAGTGGAGTTCGGCGGCAGGTAGAGACAGCCCTGAATCCGGCTAAAATAATAGATATGATCCGACAGGCGGTCTTCAGCGGGTACATCCGACTGATTGATCGCCTGAACCATTTCATTGAGTTCATCCGGCGGAAGGGAGACGTTGCAAGGGGTCAGAAGCACCTCATGGATGCTGGATGGAAGGACAATCAGATCTTCGCCCAGACTCTCAGCAAATTCCTTTAAGACATGAGGATAGAGCATACAGGCGGCTCCGTTGATGCCGCGCGAGTTGGTCAGCACGTAGAGATCAACGGATGGAAGCGCATCTGTTTCGAACATATCATCCATTTCGAGCTGGCTGAGCGTGGATTCGATGGAACAGATATGGTGCGGCAGCATCCGCGGCGTATTTTCTTCCGCTAGCATTCCAAGCTCCTCCAGGGAAATATCCCACAGGGCCAGGTGGTCGCTGTGTACCAGGGTTGTCATCTGTCCTTCCTCGTTATCGGAGAGAATCAGATAGAATACGATCGCGAGATCGAGATAAGGAATGTGAGGAACCTGGGAGAGAAGCACCTTATTTTTGGCGGCGTGAATTAATTTATATGCGATCCGGTCGCGCACAGCATCAAAATCGCGCAGTTCTTCGCAGATATCCTCCGAAAATCCCGGATTTGTCTCGTAGACCATCAGAATCTGATCGGTAATAATGGAGAGGGGCATCCCTTCCTCCGCCTCATCGTAATAGGCGTTCAGATAGACGGTCGGCGAGAGCCGCGACCCTGGCTTTGTAAAGCTCAGCCCGTCGAGCATCAGCCCATTGTTTTTCAGAACCCGCCGCAGGGAGACATTAGCTTTTTGATTGAGGCGCGTCTGCACCATTGACTGGATTGTTTTTAAAAAAGTTTCATAGACCATAGAGTACCTCCTGAAATAAATTTGGAAATAGGGGCGTTCATTTGCTGGTTGTAGATGATAAATTTCAGCAAAATAAGAAACGGATCCCTAGTGTGAATGAGTTTCAAGGAATCAAATCAAGAAGCAGTCATGAAAAAGAGATGTGAAGTAGAACAGCGCTTCCAGAAGTTCACGCATTGATAAGCGGCCGACAGTGACCGATTTTACCGGTGAAGGCTCAGAAACGTTGTAAAAAGACAATGCTTAGTGATTGAGAAAATAAAAAGGTTATAAAGGTTCAGAAGTAAACGGTATGAATTCATTTTTATAAGCCTTGTTTTTAGCGTTATAGGTGGAAATCATCGAAAACTCTGAACGAAAGAATAGCAGGAAAGATAAGATGTGAAAATGCCTGCATAAATATAAGAATCCGGCATAGAGATGTGCCGATAGGTTGATTATACCGGAAAATAGGAGAATTGGCAAGGAAAAGAAAGCGGTAAAAGAAAGACTGGCAGAACAGCGGCTGCTGTTCACAGGTAGGCACTTTTGGAACCGAAAGTGCCGTAAGACAACATAACAGAGGTTGCTGTTCACAGGAGGGGCAGGAGTAAAAGTTGGAAAGACAAACAAAAAGTAGGTAGAACAAGTTAAAAACTAATATATTCGATGTTTGACAAAAAATAAAACTGAAAAATAACGAAAAATACAAAATTAGTATTGACAAAACGCACTCTATGTATTAGAATAAAACCATCAAAAGAAACAAGAAATAAAACAAAAAAGAAGGGAGCTGGTTCCGCCGAAAACATAAAGCTGGTTCAACTTTTAAAATTAAAAAATAGAAGTTGGACAAAGGAAATTAAAATCAACAAATAAAAAATCAGTCAATCATCTATCATACATATTTAAAAACAGGATTCGGTTTAGTGATATGACGAGAAAGTATTATTAAAAAGAAGTGATTTTTAAAAGAAAGATAGATAAGTGAGAAAGAAAAATAAGATTGAACGATTTAAAAGTTGTTGAAAAAGAAATGAAAATTGAATAAAGAAAAAGTTCAAAGAAAGAGGTATCATCCAATGGACGAGATAGTTTAAAGGGTATCGATAAAATGTCAATTTATCGATACCCTTTTTCTGGATCGAGTTCCATATTTATGGTATAATATGAGCACTTAGCGAGGTGTTTTCGAGCTTAGTGCGAGTCATACCTAAATACTTAATGAAGCAGAACCAAAGGCGATAGCTGAATTTAGTATTTATGGTATAATAGGAGCACTTAACGAGGTATTTTCAAGGAGGTATCGGCATTTATGCGGGAAATTCCAAAGCCGGGCGAGCGGTACCGGCATTTTAAAAATAAAGAATATCAGATTC
>JBNMLY010000188.1:0-3597 GCA_050875065.1 Otoolea sp.
AAAGGACTTATACTTTGCGGAAAGTCCCACCAGCTTTAACATGCGCGGAACCTCTTCGCGGATTTTTCTGGAAGAAGCGCCTACCACACGCTGGGCAAATGCCACATTTTCAAAAACCGTCCTGTCCTTTAAAAGCCGGAAGTCCTGAAACACAACACCCAGACGGCGGCGGTATTTGGGGATATACCGCCGCGGCATCTTCTGAAGATCCATGTCATTGACAATGATGCAGCCCGATGAAGGTTCTGCCTCTTTCAGCAGAAGGCGGATCAGGGTTGATTTTCCTGATCCGCTCCGTCCCATGATAAAAACAAACTCTCCGTCCTGGATGCGGATGTCGATGTCCTTCAGTGCCTTAGTTCCATTCTCATATGTCTTGTTTATATTACGAATTTCTATCATGATTAATAATCCAGGTTCTCCATGTATTTCATGTACTTGACGACCATCAGCGCAATCTTGAATGTGATGGCATCCTCAAAAACACGAAGATCCAGTCCGGTACTCTTCTGAAGCTTATCCAGACGGTATACCAGAGTATTTCTGTGGATGTAGAGCTGACGGGATGTCTCGGATACGTTTAAGCTGTTCTCAAAGAACTTGTTAATGGTAGTCAATGTCTCCTCATCAAACTCATCCGGAGATTTGCCATCGAAGATCTCGCGGATAAACATACGGCACAGCGGCAGCGGCAGCTGATAAATCAGGCGGCCAATTCCCAGAGTTCCGTATGCAACCACGCTCTTGCCGTTATAGAAAATTTTTCCGACATCCAGAGCCATCTTCGCTTCCTTGTAGGAACGGGATACTTCCTTAATATCGTTGACTACCGTACCGTAAGCCACGCGCACCTTGGTCATGGCCTCAGAACTCAGCATGTCAAGAATGACATTCGCGGTCTTCTCCAGGTCTGCATAATCCTCGTTTGGCTTCACTTCTTTTACCAGAATAATGTTTTTCTCATCCACTGCGGTGATGAAGTCTTTCGTCTTGGCGGCAAACAGGCGGCGGACGGTCTCAAGCGCATTCACATCTTTCTCCTGTTTCGTTTCAATGAGGAATACCACTCTGCGCACGTTGGTCTCGATGTGCAGCTTCTTCGCGCGGTTATAAATGTCTACTAACAACAGGTTGTCAAGAAGCAGGTTCTTGATGAAGTTGTCTTTGTCGAAACGCTCCTTGTAGGCTACCAGAAGATTCTGGATCTGGAACGCTGCCAGCTTTCCTACCATGTAAACATCATCACTGCTGCCCTTGGCTAACAGGATATACTCCAACTGATGCTCATCGAACACCTTAAAGAACTGATATCCCTGGATTACCTGGCTGTCTGCCGGGGATTCCACAAAGGAAAGAATGGAATTCTCGTATTCTTCTGCCTCTGGGAATGTGGAAGCCAGCACTTTTCCCTCCGTATCACAGATACACAGATCAATTCTGGTGATTCCCTTCAGCCCATCAATGGTTGTCTGAAGAATCTGGTTTGAAATCATAATATTCACTCCTTAATCCTAATTTCGTAATACCGCCCCGTTTTGTAAAATCGCACAAACCTGAAAGGACTCATATCGTATATTTTAATGCACTTCGCAGAAAAAAGCAAGCAAGTATCCAATACTTGCCTGCCTTTTTTGCGGTTTTATTGTCTATATTCAATAAAACCCTCTCCCAAAACCTCCCGCGCGTCGCTTACGATGACAAAAGCTTGTGCATCATGACCAACTACGAGCTCCTTTAATTGTGCAATTTCCTTTCTCGACACAACACAAAACAGAACATTTTTCCGGTTTCCGGAGTACATTCCCCTTGCATGAAACGACGTCACGCCGCGCTCCAGCTCCTTTAGGATGGCTGCAGCAATCTCCTCGCTCTTATCCGAGATGATATAGGCCACCTTGGAATATTTCATACCTTCGATGATCCCGTCCGACACCTTGGAAACCGCGTAAATGGCGATCAGCGCATACAGTGCGTAGGTAATGCCAAAAATTCCGGCACCAATCAGTACAATAGCTGCATCCAGTACCTGCATAATCTGTGCAATAGTGTAATGCGGCATCCAGTGACGGATCAGTGCTGCCAGCATATCGGTTCCGCCGGTCGTTGCCTGACAGGCAAACACGATGCCTGCTCCGGCTCCGGTGATGAGTCCACCGAACAGCGCCGTTAAAAACAGATCATCCATCAGAAACGGTATTTCCGGGATCACATACAGTGATACGGAAAGCGTAACCGTCGCTAAAAGGGTACGCTTGATAAAGCTCCATCCTTTTAGCTTTGCGGCCGCCGCAAACAGCGGAATATTGATGGCCGTATTGGTCAGCCACAGCGGCACGCCAAACTGCTTTTTCATGATAATTGCCACACCGGATGCCCCTCCCGTGACCAGTCCGATGGGATCATAAATATTTTTGATTGCAAACCCCATAATTGACGCCCCGATCAGGATCAGAATATAATCCCGGATCGGAGACCTTCCCCTGACTCCCATAATACCTCCTTATCACACCGGCGAAACACAGTTGCGCAAACATCCAGTTTCCGCTGCGCCAGATGTGCATATGTTCGGTCAGGAAATCTTTTTCGCAAGTACATTCAGGAGTTTTGCTCCTTCTTCCCTGTCTTCATCCTCCGTAGTCCAGAGCTTTAAGATTTCCAGACGTCCGGTTCCGGTCAGAATGCGCTCCAGTTCTTCCCGCTTGTATTCACAGAAATAGCGGCCGCTTCTCTGTCCCTCAAAGTCCCCTTCCTGGAAGGAAAGGAATAAGATTCCGTTCTGGCACAGCGCCTCGGTCAGTTTTTCCAGGATACCCGGCAGTTCATCCTCCGGTACATGAATGAGGGCTTCGTTGCCCCAGATGCCGTCAAAGGCATCGTCAAACTCCATGTCCTCGTAGTCCATGCACAGCACTTCCAGGCCAGTGTGGATCTCCGCCAGCTTGCACATCTCCTCCGATGCATCTAACGGGGTCACATCAAAGCCCTGCTCATAAAAAGCCAGGCTGTCGCGGCCGGAGCCGCATCCGAGATCCAGGATGGTATCACCGTCAATCTCCCGGAGTTCCTCTAAGAACTCCTCCCGCTGCGGCTCCATATCCCGGTCTACCGTATCCTCAAAAATTCGCGACGCATACTTATTATAGTATTCTATCGTGTCCAAAACTATCCTCCTATATTCTCTCTATGGTTTTCTCCGTAATACGGACTTTATTTTCTTTCAGTAATTTGCCGACTGCACGCTTGAAGGCGTTCTTGCTCAGCTTGAACTCCCGCATGATGGTCTCCGGTCTTGCCTTGTCGTTGAACGGAAGCACGCCGTCAAACTCGTCAATAACCTTTAATACCAGCTCAGCATCCTCATCCATCTGCATGTAGGCTTTCTGACGCGGGCTTAAATCCAGCTTGCCGTCATCGCGCACCTTGACCACACGGGCCTCGATCACATCGCCCAGATGGAAATCTCCGTAGAGTTCCTTCTTCGGGATGAGTCCGTAATAACGGTTGTCTACCGCAACGAATGCGCCGAGATTCTCATTGATCTCGTAAATGGTTACCTGCACCTTGTCATCCTTCTTGTACGGAGACTCCGCGCTCATG
>JBNMLY010000189.1:0-3593 GCA_050875065.1 Otoolea sp.
GCCGTGTTCAGCGTGACAGGGGACGAGCTGCAGCTCTATTTTGACCGTAATTTAGAGGTGTTGAAGGCTATTATCGCCTGTGCGGAGAAATCAGCGAAGATCCGCAAGGCGGAGGAGCGCGCCAAGACAAATATGCTGACGAAATCCCGCTTTTCCTTTGACAGCAACGGAAAGCTGGCGAACTGCGAGAGCCGTGAGGCGGAGAAATGCGAGATCTTCATCGTCGAGGGAGATTCCGCGGGCGGTTCGGCTAAGATGGGACGAAACCGCCGCTATCAGGCGATCCTGCCGATCCGCGGCAAGATTTTAAATGTCGAGAAAGCGTCGATGGACAAGGTACTTGCCAATGCCGAGATCAAGACGATGATCAATGCGTTTGGCTGCGGCTTTTCGGAAGGATATGGCAATGATTTCGATATCGCGAAGCTGCGTTACCACAAGATTGTCCTGATGACGGATGCCGATGTGGACGGAAGCCATATTGATACGCTGCTTCTGACCTTCTTATACCGTTTTATGCCAGAACTGATTCAGAACGGGCACGTCTATATTGCGATGCCGCCGTTATTTAAGGTAATTCCGAAAAAGGGAAAAGAAGAGTATTTATACGATGAGAAAGCACTGGAGCGATACCGCAGAACCCATATGGGCGAGTTTACCCTGCAGCGATACAAAGGTCTGGGCGAGATGGATGCCGAGCAGCTCTGGGAGACGACGTTAAACCCGGAGAACCGTGTGCTCAAGCGCGTGGAGATCGAGGACGCCCGGATGGCGTCGGAGATCACGGAGATGCTGATGGGAAGCGACGTACCGCCGAGACGGCAGTTTATCTATGACCATGCGGATGAAGCGGAGATTGATGCTTAATAAATAGATGTGAGAGATGATGTATTTTCAGAGTTTTTCCAGCTTCTGTTTTTAGAAGTGATTTTTCACGGAGCACCGGTGATTTTGCCGATGTGTACGTCGTGTAAGTATCAAGATTGGGGTATAATTGACCAAAAATCATTTCACAAAATCAAGTACAGAAAGATTCCGAGAGTGCATACAGAAATTTAGGAGATAGAAAATAGAATGGCTGAAACGATCATTACGACAGAATATTCAGAGGAAATGCAGCGCAGCTATATGAACTACTCGATGAGTGTCATCACGGCCCGCGCCATCCCGGATGCGAGGGATGGTTTAAAGCCGGTACAGCGCCGCGTCCTTTACGATATGGGGGAACTGCACCTGGGGCACGATAAGCCGCACCGTAAATCAGCGCGTATCGTCGGTGATACAATGGGTAAGTATCATCCGCACGGCGACAGCTCGATCTATGAGACACTGGTGGTACTTTCCCAGAGCTTTAAGAAGGGAATGCCGCTGGTCGACGGACACGGAAATTTTGGTTCCATCGAGGGCGACGGAGCGGCTGCGATGCGTTACACGGAGGCGCGTCTCCAGAAGTTTGCGGAGGAAGTGTATTTAAAGGATCTGGACAAGACGGTCCGGTTTGTGCCGAACTACGATGAGACGGAGAAAGAGCCAGAGGTGCTGCCGGTCCGTGTACCGAATCTCCTGATTAATGGTGCGGAGGGAATTGCGGTCGGTATGAGTACCAGCATTCCGCCTCACAACCTGGGAGAGGTCATCGACACGGTGATGGCGTATATCGATCAGCCGGAGATGGAGACGGCCGAGCTTCTGAGTGTTTTAAAGGGACCGGATTTCCCGACCGGCGGCATCATCGCGAACAAGAGCGAGCTTCCGGCCATCTATGAGACGGGAACCGGCCGCATCAAGCTGCGTGCCCGGATGGAGGTAGAGCTTGGAAAACGCCGTTCCGATCGGGACAAGCTGGTGATTACAGAGATTCCGTACACGATGATCGGCGCGGGCATCAATAAATGCCTGTCCGATATCGCAGAACTGGTTGAGTCCAAGAAGCTGGCCGATGTGGTGGATATTTCCAACCAGTCCAACAAAGAAGGAATCCGGATTGTTCTGGAACTCAAGAAAGATGCGGATATTGATAAAATCCAGAATATTTTATATAAAAAGACAAAACTGGAAGACACGTTCGGCGTCAATATGCTGGCGATTGTGAATGGACGCCCGGAGACGCTGAATTTAAAGGGAATTTTAAAGAATTACCTGGATTTCCAGTATGAGAATAATACCCGCAAGTATCAGGTACTCCTGGAAAAAGAGCAGGAGAAGAAGGAGATCAAGGAAGGCCTGATCGCCGCCTGTGACTGCATCGATCTGATCATCGCGATCCTGCGCGGTTCTAAGAATCTGAAAGATGCGAAAGCCTGTCTGATGGAGGGCGATATTTCCAAAATCCAGTTCCGCACACCGGGATTTGAGGAGAATGCGAAACAGCTTCATTTTACGGAAAAACAGGCTTCCGCGATCCTGGAAATGCGGCTCTACAAGCTGATCGGCCTGGAGATTCTGGCGCTGCAGAAGGAGTACAAAGAGACACTCCGCAAGATCAAAGAATACCAGAAGATTCTCGGCAGCCGTGAGGCGATGGACGAGGTGATCAAGGAAGATCTGCAGTCGATCAAAGAAGAGTTTGCAATGGAGCGCCGCACGAAGATCGAGGATGGGCGCGAGGCAGTCTATGACGAGGCAGCGGAGAGCGCCAGACCGGGCGTGTTTGTACTGGATAAGTTTGGTTACTGTAAGATTCTTGAGCCGTCGATCTATGAGAGAAACCGGGAGACGGCGGACACAGAAAATGTCTATGTGCTGCCGTGTCATACGACGGACAAGATTGGACTGTTTACGGATCTGGGCGCGTTCCATCAGGTGAAGGTGACGGAGATTCCGTTTGGAAAGCTGCGTGATAAAGGTGTGCCGATCGATAACTTAAGTAAATTTGACGGTACCAAGGAACGCCCAGTCTGCGTGGTCAATGCGACGCAGCTCAAAGGCCAGAAACTATTATTTGCAACAAAAGACGCGATGGTAAAGATCGTTCCGGGCGAGGAATTTGAGACGAACAACCGGACGGTGGCAGCGACCAAGCTGCAGGAGAACGATATGCTTCTCTCGGTACAGCCGGCGGACGGTATGAAAGAGGCGGTCATCCAGACCACCAGCGGTATTTTCCTGCGATTCCCGATCGAGGAGATATCGGAGATGAAGAAGAATGCGAAAGGCGTGCGCGGTATCAAGCTGGGACGCACCGAGTCACTGGAGGCGGTTCATCTGCTGGACGGAACGGAGGATGATCCGGTCGTTCTGTATAAGGAAAAACCAGTTCATTTGAGCCGTCTTAAGATAGGGCACCGGGATGGCAAGGGAAGCCGGGCAAGAAGCTAGAATGGACTGGTACGAGAAGAGCTAAGTTATTTTTAGAAAACAGGGTTATAAAAATGATTTCTTTTGTAGGAAATTTGTTGGCGTGACTATGTGGAGCAATGAAAAGGCAAGAAACCGAAAAGGAAGAATAGTAGGAGGTATTTATATGGCTGAACTTCAGAACACACCGACCCCTCATATCGGGGCAAAACAGGGCGAAATTGCGGAGACGATTCTGCTTCCGGGGGATCCGCTGCGGGCGAAGTATATCGCAGAGCATTTTCTGACGGATGCAA
>JBNMLY010000190.1:0-3388 GCA_050875065.1 Otoolea sp.
CAAACCTAATGTCTCCCCTTTATAAATCGTAAAATGCACGTGATCGACTGCTTTCAGCACCTTGCCCCTGCCGACATTGAAATACTGGCAGAGATCCGTGACCTGAAACAGGGGTGTGCTCGTATCAATTCGTTTCGCCATGGTGTCCCCTCCGTTTCTCTTCTGACAGTATTGTAGTATTTTTCTCTTCTTCGCGTTTCTGTGCCTCGGTCAGCCCCTTCATGATATCCACCTTCGGCGCATACGCATGCTGCAGCCAGCACGCACAGGTATGTTCGTCTGAAAGTCTGTGAAATTCCGGCTGTTCCTCATAACAAACCTTCATTGCAAACTCACAGCGGGCTGCGAACGGACATCCTTTCGGCGGTGCAAACAGATCCGGCGGTGTTCCGTCGATCGGCACCAGCTTCTGGTTCTTAGACGTATCCAGCGTGGCGATCGATTTGATGAGTCCCGCCGTATACGGATGAGCCGTCTCATAGAAAATCTCATCCACCGTACCTTTTTCAGCCACCTTGCCGCCGTACATGACAAGCACGCGGTCACACATCTTGGCGATGACGCCGAGATCGTGGGTGATCAGGATGATCGAAGTGTTCATCTTATCGCGCAGTTCTTTCAGAAGATCCAGGATCTGCGCCTCGATCGTAACGTCCAGCGAGGTCGTCGGCTCATCAGCGATGATGATGCTTGGCTTACCGACCAGTGCGATCGCGATCATGACGCGCTGTTTCATACCACCGGACAACTCATGCGGATATTGTTTATAGCGGCGCTCCGGTTCATTGATGCCGACCAGACGCAGGATTTCCAACGCCCGTTCTTTCACTTCTGCCCGGCTCATGCCCTTTCGTCCGACAAAGACCTCCTCGATCTGCTTTCCGACGGTCATCGTCGGATTTAACGAGGTCATCGGATCCTGGAAGATAAAACCAATCTCCACGCCGCGGATCTTCCGCATCTCGCGGTCGGTTTTCGTGATGATCTCCTCACCTTTATACTTGATCGAACCGCCCTCAAAGAATCCCGGCGGCTCCGGGTTCAGCTTTAAGATACACTGTGATGTAACACTCTTGCCGCATCCACTCTCGCCTACGATTCCGAGGATCTCGCCCTCGCGTACATTAAAACTGACATCCCGGACGGATTTTACCACACCGCCGTATGTATGGAACGAGAAGGTCAGATTCTTGATTTCCAGTATATTTTTCGCCATTGTCTCTTACCTCCTATTCCGTTCCTCTCAGTCTCGGGTCAAATGCATCTCGCAGACCGTTTCCGAGCTGGTTGAGCGCCAGGACGGTTGTACAGATAAAGAATGCCGGCACGTACAGCATATGCGGTGCTGCCGTCATCATACGGGTTCCCTCTTTCGCGAGGACACCCCAGCTTGCCTGCGGCGGGGAAATGCCGAGACCGATATAACTCAAGAACGCCTCCTGGAAGATGGCGCTCGGGATTGCCATTGTCAGGTTGGTAATCAGAAGTCCCATGATATTCGGGATGATCTCACGCACGATGATGGTAAACGCCGATTCGCCCATCACACGCGCCGCTAGAACGAAGTCCTGCTCTTTCAGGCGGTATACCTCGCCTCTGGTAAAACGACAGGTTCCCGTCCATCCGACGATAACCATCGCGATAATCAAGCTCTTGACGCCGGAGCCTAATACTACCATGACCAGAATACAGACGATCAGGGACGGGATGCCATAGATGACATCGATGATACGCATGACAATCATATCAAACTTGCCGCCATAGTAGCCGCAGAAGCCGCCCAGAACCGTACCAATCACGGTATTTAAAAGAGCTGCCAGAAGACCGATCGTCAAAGAAACACGCGCGCCCATCCAGACACGCACCCAGAGGTCACGCCCCAGGGAGTCGGTTCCCAGCCAGTGCGCCGCTGAAATGCCCTTGCTCATCGAGTAGGCATCCTGTTGGTCAAATCCATAATGGCTGAACATCGGGGCAAAGATCGCCAGAAGCCCATATGCAATCAGAAGAATCAGGCTGAAATACGCCGCCTTATTCGTCCGGATCCGTCTCCATGCCTCCTGCCAGAAGGTCAGGCTCGGACGGGAGATCGATTCCATTTTTTCAATATTTTTACCTACCATCTCGAACTTGTCGCGGGTAATCGTGTGTCCATTTGACAAGTTTTCGGATGTGCCTGCTGCCGCGCCGGAACCTTCAGAAGGCAGCACATTTCCATCTTTCATTTTCATCTCACCCATACTGCCACCTACTTTCCGCCGATCCGCACTCTCGGGTCGATCACGCCATACAGAATATCAACTACCATGTTACAGAATACGAGGAATGTGCCGTAAAACGCCGTCATACCAAGAATCAGGGAGTAATCGTTGTTTTGCACACTCTCGACATAATATTTACCCATGCCAGGGATAGCAAACAGGGACTCGATAACGAACGTACCGGTCAGAACGGCTGCTACCGTCGGGCCAAGGATCGTGACAACCGGCATGATCGCATTTCGGATCTGATGCTTCCAGGTGACACGGAACTTGGAAATGCCCTTTGAACGGGCGGTCTTGATATAATCCTGCTGGACAACCTCCAGCATACTCGCACGCATGATACGCGAGACGGACGCCATTGTGTAGAATCCCAGTCCGATCGACGGCAGGATCGTGTAGGCGAAGCCCTTGTACTGCGCAATCGGGAGCAGGCCCCATTTGACCGCAAAGAAATGCTGCAGCAGTGCGCCCATGATGAAATCCGGGACACTTGTACCAAATACAGCTACAATTACAAAGATTAAATCAATTTTATTGCCACGGTTTAATGCAGAAATAATACCAAACACAAGACCAAAGGAAATCGCAAAACATAATGCGCGAATACCAAGGTCTGCCGAATACGGAAATGCGCCGGCTAACAGGTCATTGACGGTACGGCTCGGATATTTGGTAGAAAAACCGAAATTTCCATGAATCAGATTATTCAGATACGTCAGATACTGCTGAAATAAAGGTTTATCAAATCCGTAGTAGGCACTTAAGTTTGCCTTTGCGGTGGCTGACATCTTCGGATCATTGAACGGTCCGCCCGGCATCAGCCTTGCCAGGAAAAACACAACGGATACGAGAACAAACACGGTCACAATGGATATTCCCACCCGCTTCAGTATATATTTTTTCATAGGTTCACGCTCCTTCAAATACGGGAACATCCCAAATCCGGTTTGGTTCCGGCCGCCGGTTACGGCTCATTCATCCGCCAGGCAGCCGCCGGATATGTACTGCGCTTCAGAAATCCGGTTTTTCTGCCGGATCCTGAAGCGCAGATACTTCAATCATCTTCTAGCGTTTTTCAATACGTTTGTGATGGATGATGGATTAGTTTGTGATGTCCACATACA
>JBNMLY010000191.1:0-3324 GCA_050875065.1 Otoolea sp.
AGAGCTGGGTGGGCGAAAGGGTTATGAGTGAGCTTGCGTATCCTCTCCTGATTCCGGCGGTCGATCTGCGAACCGGATATACGGTGGTATTTACGAGTTTTCCGGTGTGCACGGAAGCGTGCCTGACAGGATCAGCGGGCGGAAATCAGAAAATCCGCTGGATGGAT
The DNA here is from genome assembly GCA_050875065.1 of Otoolea sp. Classification (GTDB taxonomy): domain Bacteria; phylum Bacillota; class Clostridia; order Lachnospirales; family Lachnospiraceae; genus Otoolea. The sequence goes on from JBNMLY010000191.1 coordinate 168, forward strand.
CGGGGGAGGCTTGCGGATGTGATGATGGCGAGCAGCAGCGTTCCGGGGGTATTCTGCCCGTTTCATATGGAAGAGATGGAACTGGTGGACGGCGGTGTGACGAACAATCTGCCAGTGGATCTGCTGCATGATGCTGGATTTGCGAAGGTGGCGGCGGTGGATGTGGGAGCTGGGTATGAAGGAGAAATTTGCAATAGCGTATTTGATATATTATCGCATTCGTTTTCAATCATGAGTGAAAATTTGAAAGACTGCCGCTCTGAGGGGGAGGAAATCCTGCTTCGCCCGCCGCTTCCGATGGAGGCGGGGCTTTTGACTTTCAATCAGATGGAGGCGTGCATGGAATCAGCCTATCATTACATGAAAAATATCTTGACAAAATAGAAACAACTGATATAATCGAGACTGTAACGATGAACCGAAACAGGGTTCATCTATATAGAAAAAGCGTTGAGAAGACCAGTAGGATTGTGGAACTGGACAGAGAACGGCGCCGCAGGAAAAGCCGGAAAACAGGCAGCTGTGGGTGGAAGCGCCAGACAGGAAAACAAATCTGAATACCAGCTTTGAGTGTCCCTTGATCGGGAACGGTGATTCCGTTATCATCAGAATGAAGTGGAATTCGATCCCAGTCGATCGATTCAATAAGGGTGGAACCGCGATTTATCGTCCCTTAGTCAGAAGTATCTGGCTAAGGGACTTTTTTGTTTCATAGAAGCTCCTCTGGTCAGGAAGCTTTTATGATTGATGACAATAGAACAAAAAGGAGAAAGAAAGATGAAGATCACATTAAAAGATGGCTCTGTCAAAGAATATGCGAGCCCGATGTCCATCATCGACATTGCAAAAGATATCAGTGAAGGTCTGGCAAGAGTTGCTTGTCTGGGCGAGGTTGACGGCGAGGGAGAAGATCTCCGCACCGTGATCGACTATGACTGTCAGTTAAATATCTTGACTGCAAAGGATGAGAAAGGTCTGGCTGCTCTGCGCCACACCGCCAGCCACGTGATGGCACAGGCTGTAAAACGCCTTTACCCGGAGACAAAACTTGCGATTGGACCGTCCATCGCAGATGGCTTCTACTATGATGTCGATCCGGCTACCCCTCTGACCGCAGAGGATCTGCCGAAGATCGAGGCAGAGATGAAGAAAATCATCAAAGAGGCACTTCCGCTGGAGCGTTTCACTCTGCCGAGAAATGAAGCAATCGAGTTCATGAAAGAGAAAGAAGAGTCGTACAAGGTAGAATTAATTGAGGACCTGCCGGAAGATGCAGAGATCAGCTTCTACCGTCAGGGCGATTTTACCGACCTGTGTGCAGGTCCGCATCTGATGAATACCAAGGGCGTTGGCAAGGCATTCAAGCTGATGAACCTGGCTGGCGCATACTGGAGAGGCAGCGAGAAGAATAAGATGCTGACCCGTATTTATGCGACCGCATTCGCATCCAAAGAGGATCTCGAAGCATACATCACAATGATGGAAGAGGCAAAGAAACGTGACCATCGTAAACTGGGCAAAGAACTTGGCCTGTTCATGATGCACGATGCAGGTCCGGGCTTCCCGTTCTTCCTGCCGAAGGGCATGGTGCTGAAAAATACCCTGCTTGATTACTGGAGAGCCATCCACAAAAAAGCTGGTTATGTAGAGATTTCCACTCCGATCATCCTGAACCGTAAGCTCTGGGAGACTTCCGGACACTGGGATCATTACAAAAACAATATGTACACAACCGTGATCGATGAAGAAGATTACGCAATCAAACCGATGAACTGCCCGGGTGGCGTTCTGGTATACGGCTCTGAGCCGCGTTCCTACCGTGATCTGCCGCTGCGTATGGGCGAGCTTGGTATCGTTCATCGTCATGAGAAATCCGGTCAGCTTCACGGCCTGACGCGTGTGCGCTGCTTCACACAGGATGATGCACACATCTTTATGACACCGGAGCAGATCAAGGATGAGATCAAGGGCGTTGTACACCTGATCAACCAGGTGTACTCCCTGTTTGGATTCAAGTACCACGTAGAGCTGTCCACCCGTCCGGAAGACAGCATGGGAAGCGATGAAGATTGGGAGATGGCAACCGAAGGCTTACGTTCCGCTCTGGAAGAGCTGGGTCTGCCGTATGTGGTAAACGAGGGCGACGGCGCATTCTACGGACCGAAGATCGACTTCCATCTGGAGGACTCTATCGGAAGAACCTGGCAGTGCGGTACCATCCAGCTTGACTTCCAGCTTCCGCAGCGATTTGAACTGGAGTACACCGGAGCAGACGGCGAGAAACATCGTCCGATCATGATTCACCGTGTTGTATTTGGTTCCATCGAGCGTTTCATCGGTATCCTGATCGAACACTTCGCAGGCGCATTCCCGACCTGGCTGGCACCGGTACAGGTTAAGATCCTTCCGATTTCTGACAAATACGCAGATTACGGCAAAGAGGTTCTGGATAAGCTGACCGAGGCTGGTATCCGCGCAGAGATGGATACACGTTCCGAGAAGATCGGTTACAAGATCCGTGAGGCACAGACCCAGAAAGTTCCGTATATGCTGGTCGTTGGACAGAAAGAGGAAGAAGAGAAGACCGTTTCCGTCCGCAGCCGTTTTGCAGGCGACGAGGGCGCAAGCAGCGTAGACAGCTTCATCGAGTCCATCCAGAAGGAGATTGAGGAAAAATGCCTGCGTGAAACCGTAAAAGCTGACGAGGCAAAATAATTTTGGAAAATTAAAAAAACGCAATTATTTTGAAAGTTTAAAAGAATGTAAACATAGCATTTCATTCAAAATGATAAAAAAGCATCAGGCAGACGCATCCAGAAAACAAAAATCATGGATGTGTCTGCTTTGTTATTTTTGTGAGCGATGTGCAAAAGTCCGCGCGTGCAAAAAAATCCTGGCGCCTGCGCGATAACTTGAAAAATCACAAAGTGCGTTTCCAATCGTTTGTACGAATAAATCTAAAAAAGAAGCAGATACTACTCCTGAATCTGAAAACCACGACACATTGAAAATGTATCGCCGAAAATCTTGACGCTTGGATGCCGGAGGAGATTTTTGGTGATACATACCAGAACACAGGAGGAAAAATCATGACAACACTGGATTGTAGTGTAACCGGATGTATGCACAATGCGGAAAATTGCTGCTGTAAGAATAC
>JBNMLY010000192.1:0-3316 GCA_050875065.1 Otoolea sp.
GACATGGCATAAATCTCCTTTGTAAAGATGGTTTCTAGTCAATTCCATTATACCAAACGGATTAGATTTATGCCTTTTTTATTGGCTGAAATATTGAATTTTCAAGGTTCAACACACCGTACCGGTGTGGGAAGTTTTAGTTATTCATTTTTATCGCTCGTTTTAGTCGTACCAGCGGATGGCCGTCTCAATCAGATCCCAGAAAGCCGGGAGATCGATTCCGGTGCCGACGGTGCAGTTTGGCTCTTTCCGCAGGCAGTTGATTGTGTCGCAGACGGAGCGGCCATAGCACGGGCCACGGTTGATATCGATCTCGACAAACATATCAGCGGTGGTGAAGAGTTCCGGGGCAACCAGATAAGCGATGCAGGTTACATCGTGAACCGGTCCGGCTTCCAGTCCGAAACATTCTTTCTGTGTTTTTAAGGTAAAATGCATCAGATCTGAGAACAGTTTTCCGGCACGGTTGCCGATGCGCTCCATGCGATCGATGACGTCCGGGGTGCAGATGGTCTGATTGGTCAGGTCGAGTCCCATCATTGTCAGTTTGACGCCGCTCTTGAATACAACGTGTGCGGCTTCCGGGTCAGCGAAGAAGTTAAATTCAGCGGACGGGGTAAAATTGCCGGTGCCGTAAGCGCCGCCCATGCAGACGATCTGTTTGATCTTCGGGATAATGGCCGGTTCCATCCGCATCGCAGTGGCAATGTTGGTCATCGGGCCGGTCGGAACCAGTGTGATGTCACCATCACTTGCTAACAGGGTGTCGATCAGGAAATCAACCGCGCGTTTATCCTGGGCTTTCGTGTGAAGCGGCTCAAAAACAGGGCCGTCCATGCCGGTTTCACCGTGTACATTGCCGGCCACTACCTGCTCACGTACCAGCGGAAGCGCCATACCGGCATAAACCGGGATATCGAGTCCCAGATATTCGCAGACGTGAAGCGCATTGGTAGTTGTCTTTTCAAGAGTTTGGTTTCCGGCCACGGTTGTGATGCCGAGAAGCTCCAGTTCCGGGTGACGCGCTGCCAGCAGAATGGCGATGGCGTCATCGTGTCCCGGATCACAGTCGAGAATAATTTTTGTTTTTTCCATAGGGAATACCTCCTTGTTTTTTCCGAAATTCATTTATGCCTATAGTATAAAAGAAAAAGGTAAAAGCAGGTAGGCAATTTTGCCTAGTTTTGGAAATTTATTTAAAAACAGAGTCGTTTGGCAGATTATGGGACGAAATGTAACGATTTGGCCGGTTTGTAGATTAATTGAGGAAACTTCTGGTAGAAAGAAATAAATAAAGACATGGACAAAGACATGAATAAAGAGATGAGTGGGGAGAGCTTGTTCTATGAAGAGAATTACATATCCGGGAAAAATCCGGGTGTATGAGGAAAAATGCGAATTTTTGACCTTCTTTTCCAGCCTTGAGGAGACGGATGTAGAGCTTTACCGGGCGCAGGAAAAAGAGGCAATTTTAAAAGAGGGCGAAGAGGCGGGAACCTACCTGTATTATCTGGTGGAAGGAAAGGCGAAGGTATTTTCAACCCTGCCAAACGGCAATCGATTTCTGCTCGATTTTCTGTGGAAACCGTGTTTTATCGGGGAGCTGGAGCTTCTGGGGGTTCGTTCCGACACGATGGCGATTCAGGCGCAGACGGAATGTTATCTGCTGGCGGTACCGCTTCGGAAATACCGGGAAAAACTGATGCAGGATGCCTGTTTCCTGCGCCATCTGAGCCTGTTTCTGGCAGAAAAAGAGGAGATGCGGATGCAGAAGCTGGCCGATATGCACGCGTATTCCGTTCCCTCCCGGCTGGCACAGTTTATTTTACTGGTGTCCTCGAATGGGGTGTACAGGGAACGCAATACGGATGCCAGCGCATATCTGGGGATCTCGTACCGGCATCTGACGCAGAATCTGGCGGAGCTGGTAAAGAGTGGCTTGCTATGGAAAGAGGATGGCGGATACCGGATCGCGGATGTGAATGCGATGAGAGAGCTGGCGGATGGGAAGAAATAGAAAATGGTAAGGCAGCAGATGATATAAGAGTCTGTGAACGGGAGAAATATAGGATGGAGCATCCTTTGGAAATTACGTTCATCAGAGACATTTGGAAATGAATATTACAATTTCATTACACCTTATTTACGGTTTATAGCAGAGTATTGACGGTCAAAATGGCAAAATGATACAATGATTTCAGAAAGAAAGGAGGCGGGAGTATGAAAAGTGCATCTGAATTTAGACAAACGGCGCGTGAAACACTGCGTGGAAATTGGAAACTTGCGATGGGAACCGGATTAATAGCGTCCCTGATAGGAGCGGAGATTGCTGATACCGCACCGAACGGGATATCGGAGCTGCAAAAGGTGGTACAGTCGCGGCCGGAAGTGAAGAATGTGCTGGCGGAAGTGTTTCTGACGCGCAGGATGCTTCTGCCTCTGATGCTTTTGCTTATCTGGGGCTTGATGGTGGTTATCATTGGAGGTGCGGGGCAGATGGGATATGCCCGGTTCCATCTGAATCTGGCAGAGAAAAAGGAAGCATCCTTTTCGGATTTATTTTCCCAGTTTTCCCGGATCGCGGACGGCGTGGCAATGGTGTTTGTGCGCGGCTTTTATATCTTTTGCTGGACCTGCCTGTTTTTCATTCCGGGAATCATCAAGACCTACAGCTATGCGATGACGCCGTATGTGCTGATGGAACATCCAGAGTATTCCGCCAACGAGGCGATCACCGAATCGCGTCGTTTGATGGATGGGAAAAAATGGAATCTGTTCTGCCTGACGTTTAGTTTTATCGGCTGGCGGCTGATCTGTAGCATTCAATATGTGGTACCGGCGGTTCTTTTGTATACACAGGGAACTCTCAATGGTGTGACGGTGCTGTTTTTGGCGGGGCTGATGGGACCGCTCAATATCGGCTATCTGTTTCTGCGTCCGTATGAGGAGGCGGCATTTGCGGCGTTTTATAAGGATGTGCGGGATGAGAAGACGGAGATGGAAGAAGTGAAAGATATGGAAATGCAGGGCGAGCGGGAGGAAGACGCGGCAGAGGAAAGAGAAAATGGGTGGAGATAGAAGTGACGGTATAGAGATAAAATGATTGTGTAGAGGCAATAACAAAATCCCCTCAGGAGTTGATTAAAATGAAACTTTTCTGAGGGGATTTTTTTTATTACTCTGAAACAAATACTACCGAGTAGCAAAAAAAGCGCAGACTATCCCTTTAGAGTTCTTATTGGTGTATTTTGAACTTAGCTGAATAGTTTATATGGCAACTGCATCAGTTTCCCAGCCAAGTGCTTTCAATTTTTTA
>JBNMLY010000193.1:0-3262 GCA_050875065.1 Otoolea sp.
ATACCAATTGCTACGCCAGCGATCATCAGAAGGATGGACGCCGGATTTAAAATACTGACAAATGCACTACCTAAAAGTCCTACTGCCTGCATATTCTTACGTCCTCCTTATAAAGTAATGGTAAAGATACCAGCCGGCAGTACGATCTTGAATCCGTAACGGAACAGGAAGAATACTACCAGTGTAAATACAACATCGATCACAGCCAGAATGATGATGTGCTTTTTGTCACGCTCGTCATCCGGAGACAGAACCAGCATCTGCAGAATTAAGAATACCAGGGTGGAAATGATAAATCCAACCGGCTGCAGTGCGAATACGTAGATCAGAACCAGGATGATACTGGAAAATACACGCTTGTAATCGCATTCCGGAACTTCCGCTCCCTCCAGTTCTTTTGCACGCATTTTGAAGTTTTTGATGTTTAAGAATGTCAGGATTGCTGCCAGGATAAAGGTTACAACACCAATTACCATCGGCATGAAATCCGGTCCGATTTCCATAACTTTGGATTTCGGAAGCATCTGTGCCATTGCCATAAGGATTGCGGAAATTACCATGAAAAATACACCTACGACAATGTCCCCATACTTTTTGAAGAACATACCCTTCATCTCCTTTTCTTTTTTGTTTATAACCTACCGCTAAACCCTTTCGGGATTGAGCCAACATCAGTGCCGGCACTGTCTGTCTCAGACGGCAGCGGCAATTTTTGTATCCCCGTCAATCCCGAATCCGGGATTTTCCTACCGTACCAGTGCCGGTTTCTTGGAATCGAACTTCCAGTTCGGAATTAAATACTGCATTGCCATTGCATCGTCGCGATCATGGCTCGGCAGAGAGTTGTACAGCTTGTTTGCCTCCATGACACGCTCCATGTTGATGGTAACACCAAGGCCCGGTTTTTTCGGAACCTGCAGATATCCGTCTACAATCTGCGGAGTATCATTTAAGAGGTTCTGACCATCCTGCCAGATCCAGTGGGTATCCAGTGCAGTCGGATTGCCTGGTGCTGCTGCTGCACCATGCGCCAATGCAGTCAGAGTGAGATCCACGTGGTTGTTGGAATGGCTGCCCCAGGTCAGGCCCCAGTCATTTAAGATCTGAGCCATGCGGACGCTTCCTCCAAATCCCCAGAAGTGCGGATCTGCAAGCACGATGTCTACAGACTTCAGTGCTGCTGCATGATAGAACTGTCTCCAGTCGGTTGCGATCATGTTGGTGGCTACCGGCAGATTTACTTTATTCTTGAACTCTGCCATGATCTCACGGCTGCTGAATCCGGACTCCGGACCACACGGATCTTCGATATATGTAAGAACGCCTTCCATCGGTTTGCACAGCTCAATGGCCTCAGCCAGACTCCATGCGCCGTTCGGGTCGATGTTGATGCGTCCGTTCGGGAATGCTTTTTTCAGTGCGCGGACTGCTTCCATCTCCTCGGAGCCTTTCGGCACGCCGCCTTTTAATTTGAAATTACGGAAACCGTATTTCTCGTGAAGGACCTGAGCCTGCTCCACGATACGCTCCGGAGTCAGCATTTCCTGACGACGAAGCTTGAACCACGGATCGGAACTGTCGCTTTCATCTAAGTAGTTCAGTTCTTTTGCTTTGTTCTTGTCGCTGACATAGAACAGATATCCAAGCGTTTCCACCTGATCTCTCTGCTTGCCGTCGCCCAACAGCTCACACATCGGCAAGTCTAAGTACTGACCAAGTAAGTCAAGCAGTGCACACTCAATCGCCCACTCTGCTTTTACAACGAACTTCAGCTTGCTGATATCCAGGCTCTGGATACCCTCTCCATCATCCTCTTTTGCTTTCTTGGAAGCTTTGTGGATGCTGTCCAGAATAGAACGGTACTTACCGACCTGCTGGCCAACAACAAGCGGGATGCAGCTCTTTAATGCCTCACAGGTGTAATCACCGCCATGAATCTCACCGATACCGGTGTGACCTGCACTGTCCTTTAAGATTACCAGGTTTCTGGTAAAGTACGGTGCGTGGCATCCGCTTAAGGTCATCAGCATGCTGTCATAGCCTGCTACCGGAATTACCTGCATCTCGGTTACTGTAGGGGTACCTTTATTCATATCTCTTCCTCCTCTTGCCGAGGCTTAACATTTTTATATCATTCTGAAATTCATTTATCGCATTTTCTTAACATCAGAATGTAAAAAAAATTGCCTCCGGACAAATTATCTTTGTTCATTCGTTATACTGCTATGATAAAATGTCTTGAGGATTCTGTCCAATATTTATAAATGATTGCTGCAATTATTTTTTCTAATAGCACTTCTGAAAAAATCTTATTGGACTTGCAATTGAGATTGTATCTCAATTAGTACGTTAAGTAAAATTAATAATTCTTTGAACATCCTTACAAATATTAAGTTTTCAGTTTCTATTATAAAAGGATTATTATGGGATTTCAATGTGATTTTCGTAGAAATATCAGATAAACAAAGGGGAATACCCCGCATTTGCAGGGCTTTTTCAAAATCCCCCCCTATTGTTTCATTATTTTATATTTTATGCATTCCGGCTCACTGTAACCGGGGTCAGCACATTTCCTTTTTCATCGAACTTCAGAGCCTGCGGTTCATCCAGCGCCTCGACCCCTGGATAATTTCCGTTCTTTACATCTTCATAATAAGCTTCCGAAAGCATAATCTCGCCGATGTGAAGGCTGTTGGGAATACGAACCATCCGCACACGTTCCTGATCAATCTTGTTACAGGTACGGATGCAGATCTGCATGGCTTCCTTATCATTTGCCACAATACATGGAATCCGCGCTGATGCAAGCACCGTGCTGGTGATACAGTTCGGATACATCTTCTCCACATCCATCTCATTAAAGATCTTGCGGGTGATGGCAGATGCCAGACCGCAGCCAAGGGCATTTCCGTGTGATTCTTCACTTAAGTTCAGGAAACAGGTGCGCTGCACCTTAATACCGCCGGTTGCATACGGAGTGGAAAAGGTTCCGGTAATATTCGGGTCCACACCGGTTCCACTGTAGTTCTTTCCAACCTCATCTACAACCAGCACATCTGTCTCGTTCACCAGAAGCTTTGGCATGTTGCCAAATGCAAATTTCAGAAGTTCCGGTTCCCTCGTCAGAATGTCTTTTGCCAGAATCGCCTCGATCTTACAGGTCTCATCATAAGCGTTTTCAATGCACGGGATTGCAAACAGGATCTTTGCCTTCTCCAGAACTACCTTTGCCATGGTCGGAATATTTTTTGCAATCACATCC
>JBNMLY010000194.1:0-3215 GCA_050875065.1 Otoolea sp.
GCCTGAAACAGTTCTCCCGCCTCACACGCCGAACCGAGAATCAGACCCTCGCGGTGGCTGGCTAAAAGACTTTTCGGAATCCGCGGACGTTTTGCAAAGTACGTCAGGTTCGACTGTGAAATCAGCCGGTACAGATTGATGCGCCCGACGTCGTTCTTCGCCAGAATGATAATATGGTACGTCGGCATCTTCCGGATCATCTCCGGCGTTATTTTGCTGAGTTCATTGAGCTGCGTCAGATTTTCAATGTCGCGCGCCTTTAACATCTCGATAAATTTAACAAAAATCTCCGCCGTCGCCCCCGCATCATCGACCGCACGATGATGGTTTTCGAGGGAAATTTTAAGTTCTTTCGCGACTGTGTCGAGTTTAAAACGATTCAGGTTCGGCAGCAGGACACGCGCCAGTGAAACGGTATCAAGCACCGTCGGCTCAAATGTAAGCCCCTGCCGTCTCGCATTTTCCTTGATAAAACTGATATCAAACGACGCATTGTGCGCGACCATGACCGCGCCCTCGCAGAACGCCAAGAACTCCGGCAGTACCTCTTCGATCGTCGGTGCGCTTAAAACCATGCCGTCGTTGATGCTCGTCAACTGCTCAATCTCATACGGAATCGGCACTTCGGGATTGACAAAGGTACTGAATTTATCCACAATCTTTCCATCCGTCACGCGGACCGCACCGATCTCGATGATGCGGTTCTTGATCGGACTGAATCCAGTGGTCTCAATATCGAATACGACGCAGGTGTGGTCTAAGCTCTGCCCCTTCTCATTCTCCGCCAGTTCCTTCATATCATCGACGAGATATCCCTCAACGCCGTAAAGAATCTTGAAGTTTTCGCCCTTATCGACCGCATGGTTCGCATCCGGGAACGCCTGTACACAGCCATGATCGGTGACCGCGATCGCATCCATGCCCCATTGTTTAGCTCGCTTGATGATGTCCTTAACCTCGGAAACACCGTCCATATCGCTCATTTTCGTGTGGCAGTGAAGTTCCACGCGTTTGACCGGACTGTTGTCTACCCGTTTGCTGGTGAAATCTTCGCACTTTTTAATACCCGAAACCGAACCGATCGTCAGCTCTCCATCAAATTTATCAATATTGGCAACGCCCTTGATACGAACAAACTGTCCCGGCTTGGTCGCCGTCTTTAAGTCATCCAGTGTGTCTTCTCTTGCAAAGATCTTGACACCGATCGTATCTGTAAAATCCGTTACCGAAAACATAAATAGCGTGTTGCCGCTGCGAAGCTCCCTTGGCTCGCAGGCCAGGATCTTTCCGCGGATCACAACCTGTCCAACCTCGCCTTCCAGCTCCTCGATCGGGGTCGCCTCCTCATCGAAATCGCGTCCGAACAGTACATCCGGGTTATCGGATTTCTTCATATAGCCCGAACGGCGGTACTCGCCGCCCTTGCCCTTTCCGTACTCTTTCTTGCCGCCAAAACGGGCGGATTTTTCCTTTCCGCCTGTACCCATTCCAGAACCGCCTGTGGCTTCATTTCCACCTGCGCCTGTTTTTCCTGCCCCGGCTCCCGCTCTGTTTCCAGTAGCGGCTTCTCCGCCTTTACCAGATCCAGCATTTGCGCCGCCTGCTAGATTTCTGCTTCCCGCCGGATTTCCACCGGCTTTCAGCTCTCCGACTGGTTTTAAGACCGTCTTTCCCTCGTCAAACGGCAGATCGACACCGCCAGAGGCAAGTTCTGCCCCTGACGGCTCCATATACGCCTCAGCGGCACCTACTGCCCCGGAGGCTGCGCCGCTTTCACCTGCCGCCTGCGGCTTCATGTAAATGATCTCCGGCTCCGTATTCTTCTTTTCAACCGGGCGGTAGGAGGTTTTCACCACCACCGGCACATTGCAGCGCTCGGTAAAGATCTTTTCCAGAATCCGCACCAGTTCCGGCGCTTTGTCACGCGCGATCATCGTGTCCTCCAGCGACAGCTTTAGATATCCTTCCTCGCCAAAATCCATCTCTGCCTTGCGGAACATATTATAAAGAAGGATGCTGTAATTTTTCAGCTCCATCAAAATACTGTCCCGGTACACATCCATCAGTTTTCCCGGTGTATACTGGCTGGACAGATGATATTTCTCCAAAATCTTGATTGTCACTCTTTTTCCCGGAAATAGCTGCTCCTTAATGCCCTTTTCCAGTTCATAAATACTCTGTTTGTGCATCAGGCGCGGACTGCCGATGTAAACACGGATCACACTGCGATCACGGTTGGTCGAGATCTTCTCGATCCCGACCATCTCTAAGAGTCCCCGCACCTTTTCCGCAATATGTAAATCTGGAAATACCTCCAGAAATGTTTTCATTCTATCTCTCTCCCATCATCCGGTCAAGTTCCGCTTTCAGTGCCGGTAAAAGCTCGCTCTCCGGCAATTTTTTCACGATCTCGCCCTTGCGGATCAGAAGGCCCTCTCCGATGCCTCCGGCCACGCCGAGATCGGCTTCCTTCGCCTCGCCCGGTCCATTGACTACGCAGCCCATGACGGCCACCTTGATATCCAGCGGATATCCCTGCACCAGCGTCTCCACCTGGTTAGCAAGGCCGATGAGGTCGATCTGCGTGCGTCCGCAGGTCGGACATGACACAACTTCCACACCGCCCCGGCGGAGTCCCAGCGTCTTCAAAATCAGCTTCGCCGACTTGATCTCCTCCAGCGGACTGCCTGTCAGGGAAACGCGGATCGTATCACCGATTCCCTGGTTTAAAATCAGTCCCAGGCCGATCGCCGATTTGATATTGCCTGCGATCACGGTTCCCGCCTCAGTGATTCCGACGTGGAGCGGATAATGGGTCTTTTTTGCAATGAGCTCATGCGCTTTCACGCACATCATAACATCCGAAGATTTGATACTGATAACCAAATTATCATAACCCATCTGTTCAATCAGTGCAGCCTTATCCAGCGCACTTTCTACAAGACCTTCCGCCGTCACGCCGCCATATTTCTCTACCAGTGGTTTTTCCAGAGAACCACTGTTGACGCCGACGCGGATCGGTACGCCGTATTCTTTGGCCTTGTCAACCACGGCCTGGATTCTCTCCCTGGAACCGATATTTCCCGGATTGATACGGATCTTATCCGCGCCGCACTCGATCGCCGCGATCGCGAGACGATAGTCAAAATGGATATCCGCCACCAGCGGAATATGTATCTGGCGCTTGATCTCCGTCAGAGCGGCGGCCGCCTCCA
>JBNMLY010000195.1:0-3116 GCA_050875065.1 Otoolea sp.
ACTCTGACTTCTAAATTCACTCCACCACCATGTTATCGCGCGACACTTTCCTATTGAAATAAAAAAGAAGAGCCGGGCAGCTCCCACCGCCCGGCTTTCCCCATTTCAGTTTACACACCGTGCAAACTGGAGCATCCTCTCTAGTTTCCGCAGCCACAGCCACCATTATTGCCGCATCCGCAGCCGGACTGGTTGTCGCTTCCTGCGTCATAGCCATCCCGGTAGCCGGTAGCATAGCCATCATTGAAACCTCTGCTGTAAGCATTTCTTCCGTTATTTCCGCAGCTATTCCAGCCCCATCCATTGTTTCCACAGCCGCCGCATCCTCCGCAGCGTCCACAACCATTACCCCAAGACCAACACATATGATAATCTCCTTTTCATTTTTCATTGATAATAGATCATATGCCTGTCAGCAAAAAGTGTGTCCCACGACGCTCCAGAATCCACCAGCCATTTTTCTCTACTTGCCCCGGAAACTCCGGCTCTTAAATACATACACATGCACAAACAATGTCGCCAGAATGATCGCCGACAGCACCAGATCGCCCACATCGCCGCCCAGATGAAAGGCTATCCCAAACAGCGACAGCGTATCCACCGCAAACAGCCATTTTTCAACCGCGTACACCTTTTTCAGGTTATATTTCTTTGGATCAATCGAATCCGAAATAAAGATCAGGAAATCTTTGCCGCAGAACAAGTCGATCGTCTCCGCCAACCCCAGACATCCCGTCAAAAAGAACAGTATATCCATCCGTATTCTCCTCCCCTAGAACCGTCTCCAGGTTTCCCTTGAAAACAGCAGAAGCACCGGGAAGATCTCCAGACGTCCCGCCAGCATATCAAAGATCAGAACCACCTTTGAAAAATTGCTGAAAAATCCAAAGTTTCCGGTTGGTCCGACCATTGCCAGTCCCGGCCCGATATTATTAAAAGTGGCCGTAACTGCCGTAAAATTCGTCACCAGATCATATTCATCCAGAGAGATCAGCAGAACCGATACTGTAAAAATAAGCACATACGCGACCATAAATACATTCGTCGAACGCACAACCTCATGTTCTATGATCTTTCCATCCATTTTGATCTTCTCAACTGCACTCGGATGCAGGTACATTTTCAGTTCCTTTTTTACTGATTTAAGCAGAATCAGCACACGTGACACCTTGATGCCGCCTCCGGTACTGCCAGCGCAGGCACCGATAAACATCAAAAGTACCATGATTGTTCTTGAAAGCTGCGGCCATTTGTCAAAATCCACCGTACCATAACCGGTCGTCGTGATAACCGATCCGACCTGGAATGCCGCATCCTGGAAGGCCTGCAATGCATTGCCGCAGAGTGACACTGTATTGACCGTAATGATGGCAATCGCCGATGCAATGATCAGAAAATAGGCCCGCACCTCCTGCATCTTAAATGCCTGTCCCGCTTTCCGCATCAGCAGGAAGAAATAGAAGTTAAAATTCACTCCAAACAGAATCATAAACACCGTCACGACATTTTTTTGAAACGCGGTGTAGCTTGCCAGACTGTCATTGCGGATCGCAAAACCACCGGTTCCGGCGGTTCCGACCGTGATCGTGATCGCGTCAAACACTGGCATTTTGCCAAGAATCAGGATCACTGCCTCCAGAATCGTCATTCCCAGATAAATCTGATATAACAGTTTTGCCGTCATCTGTACTTTCGGAACAAGCCGGCTCACGATCGGCCCTGGGCTCTCCGCTTTCATCAGATTCATATGGGAACCGCCCACCATCGGCAGGACGCTCAGAAGAAATACCAGGACCCCCATACCGCCGATCCAGTGTGTAAAACTCCTCCAGAATAACAGGCATTTGGGCAGCTGTTCCACACCGCTCAAAATGCTCGCTCCGGTCGTTGTAAAGCCCGATACCGTCTCAAACAGGGCATCGATCGGATTCGGGATATAACCGCTCAACACAAACGGCACCGCCCCCATCACACTGAGCAGAACCCAGCTTAGAGAAACCGCCACAAAGCTCTCCGCTACGTAAAAGATCTGGTTTTTTGGTTTCCGGCGTACCAGAATGATTCCGGCGATCAGGCACGCCGCCATCGTCGCCAGAAAGCACCACGCCTCCGACTCACGGTAAATCAGCGCCACCGCTGTCGGAAGCAGCATAAAAGCTGCCTCGAAATTCAGGATCCAGCCCATGATATAAAATACAATCGAATAATTCATCTATGTCGCCTACTTTCTCAGGATGTCGCGGACATCGCGCAGTCCCTTCTGGCTCGTGAGGACGATCACCGTATCGCCCTGCTGGATGCAGTCCTGTCCACGTGCGATCTTGATATTGCCGCCGCGGTTGATACATCCGATCAGCAGATTGCTCTTGAGATTCAGGTTCATCAGCGGAATTCCCGTCACCTCTGAATCCTCGCGGATCACAAACTCCAGCGCCTCCGCCCGGCTGTCGAGGATGTGGTACAGTGTCTCCACATTGCTTCCGATCGTGTTCTGCATCGCCCGGACATACTGTAAAATGTAGTCCGCCGTGATATATTTCGGGTAAATCAGACTTCCCAGATCCAGCTTGCTGATCAGCTCGTCAAAGGCAATCCGGTTAACTTTCGTCACCAGCTTCGCGTTGGAATTTTCTTTCGCATACAAGGCAAGAAACACATTTTCCTCATCCATATTGGTCAGTGTGACAAACGCCTCCGCCGTCATCAGTCCTTCTTCCAGAAGGAGCTGGCGATCCGTTCCATCCCCATTGAGAATCAGGGCATCATCCAGAAGTTCCGTCAGCGTCTCACAGCGCTTCTTATCCTTTTCCACAATCTTGACACGGATCTTCATCGCCGCCAGCAATTTTGCCAGATAATAGGCAATCGTGCCGCCGCCGACAATCAGCGTATTTTTGACCTGATTCGTCTGGATGCCGATTTTACGGAAAAATTCTGCCGAATTGGCCGGGGAGGCAATGATCGAAACCATATCCCCGTTTTTGATCACAAATTTGCCATCCGGGATTGCTACCTCATCGCCACGCTCGACGCCGCCGATCAGCACGTCGCAGTGTAACTGGCTATCAATATCCATAACTGAAAGCCCGTCCTTTCAGTTATGGATATTGATAGCC
>JBNMLY010000196.1:0-3062 GCA_050875065.1 Otoolea sp.
CCCTATAAGAAGAATTATAAAGAAAAAATAGGCTCAGGAAAACATTTTCATAACGTTTTGTGCCTGAGCGAAGCGAAAGGAATGGATATAATTATGAAAAAACTGGAAGAATATGTAAGAAGCATCCCGGATTTTCCAGAGCCGGGCATCATTTTCCGTGATATTACCACGATTTTACAGGATGCAGACGGACTGCAGCTTGCGATCGACGGAATCCGGAAATCCTTAGAAGATGTGGACTATGATATCGTGCTTGGTCCGGAATCCCGTGGATTTATCTTCGGTGTGCCGGTGGCCTATGCGATGCATAAAGGGTTTGTGCCGGTTCGAAAGAAAGGCAAACTGCCATGCAGGACCGTATCGGTCAGCTATGATCTGGAGTATGGCAGCGCAGAGCTTGAGATGCACGAGGATGCCATCAAGCCGGGACAGAAAGTGGTTATCATCGATGATCTGATTGCGACCGGCGGCACAACGGAGGCGATCGTCAAGCTCATCGAGAAGCTGGGCGGCGAGGTTGTAAAAATCTGTTGCGTGATGGAGCTGGCAGGCTTAAAGGGACGTGAGAAGCTGAACGGCTATGCGGTGGATGCACTGATTACCTACGACGGAAAATAGTGTCACAGTAACAAATTAGTTTGTCATTGCATTTTTTGTCAAAAATTCGTATAATAGGGATATTCTATATAATATTATTTCATTTGCGTGAACCGCTTTCCGAATTCTTAACGGCAGGCGTTTCAGTTATCTGCGGAAGGGTCAGGAGGCATATATGGGAAATTTGGATAAAATAAAAAAGCTGGATCAGGAAATTGAGGCACCGGCGGATTTTACGAGTCCGGAGGTACTGTATAATGAATTGATTGCCGCCATTCGCAAGTACCATCCGTCGGATGATATCAGCATGATTGAGAAAGCATACCAGATCGCGTATGACGCACATAAGGATCAGAAACGTAAATCGGGTGAACCGTACATCATTCACCCGCTCTGCGTGGCGATCATTCTGGCGGATCTGGAGTTGGATAAAGAGACTCTGGTGGCAGGCATCCTGCACGACGTCGTGGAAGATACGGTCATGACAGAGGAAGAGATCACGGCGATCTTTGGCGAGGAGGTAGCCCTTTTGGTAGATGGTGTTACCAAGCTGACCCAGATCTCGTGGACGATCGATAAAGTAGAGATTCAGGCGGAAAACCTGCGTAAGATGTTCCTGGCGATGGCGAAAGACATCCGGGTTATCTTGATCAAGCTGGCAGACCGTCTTCATAATATGCGGACGCTTCAGTATATGAAGCCGGAGAAGCAGAAAGAAAAGGCGCGTGAAACGATGGATATCTACGCGCCTATTGCGGATCGTCTCGGTATTTCCAAGATTAAGACGGAGCTGGACGATTTATCCCTCAAATACCTGCAGCCGGATGTTTACAATGAATTATCCGAAAAGCTGGCACTCCGCAAGGATACCAGAGAGGCATTCATCCATCAGATCATGGATGAAGTCAAGAAACATATGCAGGATGCGGGCATTGAGGCCAAGGTAGATGGAAGAGTGAAACATTTCTTCAGCATCTACAAGAAGATGGTCAACCAGGACAAGACGCTGGATCAGATCTATGATATTTTTGCTGTCCGCATCATCGTGGAAAGCGTGAAGGACTGCTATGCGGCGCTCGGCGTCATCCATGAGATGTATAAGCCGATTCCGGGACGTTTCAAGGACTATATCGCGATGCCGAAGCCAAATATGTACCAGTCCCTGCATACAACGCTGATTGGCAGCACCGGACAGCCGTTTGAGATTCAGATCCGTACCTTTGAGATGCACCGCACCGCTGAATACGGTATCGCAGCGCACTGGAAATATAAGGAGAGCGGCAGTAGCAAGGCGGCGATCGACAGCGCCGAGGCAAAACTTTCCTGGCTGCGTGAGATCCTGGAATGGCAGCGGGATATGTCCGATAATAAAGAGTTCTTAAGCCTCTTAAAGAGTGACCTGGATCTCTTTACGGATGATGTATACTGCTTTACTCCGACCGGCGACGTCAAAAACCTGCCGAGCGGTTCCACCCCGATCGACTTTGCATACTCGATCCACAGTGCGGTCGGCAACAAGATGGTCGGCGCCCGTGTCAACGGAAAACTGGTCAATATCGATTACGTGATCAAGAATGGTGACCGTGTCGAGATCATTACCTCCCAGAATTCCAAGGGACCGAGCCGTGACTGGCTGAAACTGGTCAAGAGCACGCAGGCGAAAAACAAGATCAACCAGTGGTTCAAGAGCGAGCTGAAAGAGGACAATATCCTGCGCGGACGCGCCATGCTGGATAAGTACTGCAAGGCGAAGGATATCAATTATTCAGAGTTAAATAAACCGGAATATATGGAAAAGGTCATGAAGCGCTATGCGTACCGTGACTGGGATTCCGTTCTGGCATCGATCGGACATGGCGCCCTCAAAGAGGGACAGGTCATCAACAAGATGCTGGAAGAGCGCAACAAGAAGTTAAAGAAAGAGGTAACCGACACCACGATCCTCGACAATATGGCGACAGATGGAAATAAGGTTCCGGTGATCGCGGCAGGCAAGTCGAAGAGCGGCATCGTGGTCAAGGGAATCCACGATCTGGCAGTCCGTTTCTCGAAGTGCTGCAGCCCGGTTCCGGGCGATGAGATCGTCGGATTTGTCACGAGAGGACGCGGTATCTCGATCCACCGGACGGATTGTATCAATGTGATGAATCTGCCGCAGGAGGAGCGCGAGCGCCTGATCGAAGCGGAGTGGCAGCAGCCGGAAGCAGAGACGGGCAAGGAGAAATATTCTACCGAGATCAAGATCTATGCGAACAACCGTATCGGTATGTTTGTGGATATTTCCAAGGTATTTACCGAGCGCCAGATCGACATTACTTCGATGAATGTGCGGACGAGCAAGCAGGGCAAGGCGACGATCGTCATGACATTCGACATTCATGGAATTGAGGAATTGAATAAATTATCTGATAAACTCAGACAGATTGAGGGAGTATTAGATATCGAGAGAACTGCCGGATAAGCGG
>JBNMLY010000197.1:0-3017 GCA_050875065.1 Otoolea sp.
CAGCCAAACGGCTGCTTCAAAATCGTCACTGTTATCGGAAGCACAGTCAGCGCTTATGGAACAGGACGATGAAATGAAGCGGAATGAAGAAATTTTGAATCTGAAAATGCAGCACAGCCTGAAACTGAAGCAGGAGATTGGCTCGTTTGTAGATGAAAATCCACAGATTGCGGCAAAACTGGTTCAGAACTGGCTGCTTGCAGGCGGAGGAAACGATGGCAGAAATACAAGAAAGTAAAAAGACAGAGATGTTTGAAATCCCGGAACAGGATAGAATGGATGCCCGTGCAAAAGCTGCGATCGTGGTCGTATCGCTGGGTGCAGACCGTGCCTCCCAGATTTACAAGTATCTCAGTGAGCAGGAAATCGAAGATTTGACCTATGAAGTGGCAAAGCTCGGCAAAACAAACAATACCCAGGTGGAAGGTGCATTGGATGAGTTTTATAAAATGTGTCTTACCCACAAGATGATGACAGACGGCGGTCTGGATTATGCCAGAAGCGTACTGGAAAAGGCGTTTGGCGAAACAACAGCCAGAAATCTTCTCGAAAAGGTATCCAAGACACTTCAGTCCAAGCCATTCAACTTTTTCACAAAGGGAGATCCGAAATCCCTGCTTGCTCTTCTTCAGCATGAACGCCCTCAGGTAATCGCGCTGATCATGTCCTACATGGATCCGCAGCAGGCGGCACAGATTTTAGAGCAGCTTCCGAATGAAAAACGGATACCGGTCTTGGAAGGCATGGCAAATATGAGCCGCGTTTCTCCGGAGGCCATTGCGATTGTAGAAGAAGAAATGAAGCGGAAGTTCGCTACCATCATCACCAGTGAGGACAACATGAACCTTGGCGGTATTGATTATGTAGCGGATGTTATGAACCATGTAGACCGCGGAAGCGAGAAACAGATCTTCGATGAAATGGATAAAGACAATCCGGATCTGTCAAAGAGCATCCGGGATAAGATGTTCATGTTCGAGAACATCATCGACATGGATGCGAGATCGGTACAGCGCTTTATCCGCGATTGCGATTCCAAGGATACTGTATATGCGTTAAAGACTGCGTCCGACGAAATGAAGCAGGTATTCTTCGCAAATATGTCCAAGCGTATGGCAGAGACAGTAACTGCAGATATGGAAATTACTACCAACGTAAGACTCAAGGAGGTGGAAGAGGCACAGCAGCGCATTGTTAACCTGATCCGCAAGCTGGAAGATGAAGGAGAAGTAATTATCAATAAGGGAGGAGATGACGATAACATTGTTGTCTGATCAGAATGCAGGCTCTGGTGGGAAAGCCAGGGTATGGGATCTGCCCTTGCAGGTATTTACGGAACCAGATGTGCAGGAAAGCGAAGGGAACATACAAGAGAGAAAAACAAGAGATAAAACTCTGACGGAAAGCAGTGCAGAGCAGGAAGATCTGGAAGGCGCTCAGGAAAACGCAGGTCAGTCTCACATGGAAAATAGATTGGAAGAGGCCAGGAAAGAGGCTACTGCGATCGAGAGAGAAGCAAGAGAAAAGGCGGAACAGATTTTACAGGAAGCACAGGCGAGAGGTTACGAGGAAGGAAAACAAAAAGGTTACGAAGATGGCCTGCTCCAGGCCGAACAGGAAATTGAAAGAAAGCATCAGAAAAATGAGCAGTATTTCCGTGACAGCCTGAAAAACGCTTTGGAGCAGATCAATGAAGAAAAAGAACAATGCCTGAAGCAGTATCTGGGAGAATTAAAAGATATTGCCCTGGCGGTGGCAGAAAAGGTGATCCGCATCAGCTTAAAATCCAGCGGTGCAGTCATAAGCCGAATGATAGAGGCAGAAACCGAAAAGCTTCGGAAAATGGACTGGGTCAAAGTATATATGGAAAAAGAGGACTACGAGGCCATGATCCGGACGGATGGACAACTGGCTGATAAGCTTTCACGACTTTCCGATAATGTGAAATTTATCGTGATGGAAGATGGAAAACAGGGCACCTGCATCATTGAAATGCCAAATGAAATTATAGATTTAAGTGTAGATACTCAGATGGAAAATATTCACAGACTTGTAGACAGTACTAGTACATAGAGGCGAAAAAGACCATGTATGAAAATCTCCTGAAATTAATACAGCAGTCTGAAACCGCAGACCGCATTGGAAAAATTGAAAATGTTGTTGGAATGTCAATGGAGGCTTCCGGGGGCAGATCGGGTGTTGGGGATATTGTCATGATCTACAATGAAGCTGAAAACCGCCAGGTGCCTGCAGAGGTAGTTGGCTTCAAAAATGGAAAGATTCAGTTGATGACTTATGAAAACATCAGCGGGATCACCGCAGGAAGTTTTGTGCGGAATACAGGACGCCGTCTGCGGGTTCCAGTGGGAGATTTCCTGAAAGGGCGCATTATCAATGCACTGGGACATCCGATTGATGGCAAAGAACCGTTCCCGCCAAGCCGCTATTATACAGTAGACAGTGCCTACATTAATCCCCTTACCCGTCCTCCGATCCGGGAACGTCTGGAGTTTGGTATTAAGGCGATTGATGGGCTGAATACCATTGGAAAAGGCCAGAGAATGGGAATTTTTGCCGGATCTGGTGTGGGAAAAAGTACACTGATGGGAATGATCGCCCGGAATGTAAAAACGGACATCAATGTGATTGCCCTGGTGGGAGAGCGAGGCCGGGAGGTTCTGGAATTTGTAAAAAAGGACCTGGGAGAAGAAGGAATGAAACGTTCCGTCCTGATCGTGGCTACCTCAGACCAGCCGGCGATGCTTCGCATGAAATGTCCTCTGGTGGCAACTACGATTGCAGAGTATTTCAGAGACCAGGGAGCGGATGTGCTTCTGATGATGGACTCCCTCACCCGATATGCCATGGCACAGAGGGAAATCGGACTTGCGATAGGAGAACCGCCGATCGCAAGAGGATATACTCCTTCGATTTATGCAGAGTTTCCAAGACTCCTGGAACGAAGCGGTAATTTTGAGAAGGGATCCATCACCGGAATTTACACCGTCCTGGTGGAA
>JBNMLY010000198.1:0-3003 GCA_050875065.1 Otoolea sp.
CTGGTACACGATTCAGGCGGCTGAACCGATCTTACGGTTGATTGTGGAGAAAGGCTCAATCGCGATCGACGGCATCAGCCTGACAGTCGCGCGGGTGGATCACGTGTCATTTTCGGTTTCCATCATCCCGCATACGCTTCAAGAGACGGCGCTGGCGGTCAAACGGGCAGGCGATATCGTTAATCTGGAAAATGACTGCATTGGGAAGTATGTGGCGAAGTTGATGGGGGTGGAAGAATCGGGGCGGACTGGTATGTCAGAAAGTACAGGAAAGCCAGAAAGAAAAAAGGTAACCGGAGGAGCGCTGGATGCTGGAAAAACTGGAAATAGCCGGATGGGTAACTCGGCAGGCGGGAGCCTGACAAGAGAATTTTTACAGCAGTATGGATTTTAACGGAGAAAGAAATTGAAAAAATAGCTTGATTCACATTGAAAACGTAACTGAAAAGACTGATTTTACGATTTATAAAAAGAAGAGAGCGTCAGGAGGAGAAAGAATGAAGCAGTTTGATACAGTTGAGAAAGCTCTGGATGAGTTGAAACAGGGACATTTAATCCTTGTTACCGATGACGAGGATCGCGAAAATGAAGGCGATCTCATCTGTGCGGCAAGCTTTGCCACGACGGAGAATGTCAATTTTATGGCAACGCATGCGAAAGGCCTGATCTGTATGCCGATGAGTGCAGAGATCTGCCGGAAGCTCCAATTTCCGCAGATGGTGATGGACAACACGGATAACCATGAGACGGCGTTTACGGTGTCGATCGACCATAAGACGACGACCACAGGTATTTCTGCCGAGGAGCGAGGCATCACGGCGCGGGCGTGCGTGGATCCGGATACAAAACCGGAAGATTTCCGCCGCCCGGGACATATGTTTCCGCTGATGGCCAAGAAAAATGGTGTTCTGGAGCGCAACGGGCATACGGAGGCAACCGTGGATCTGATGCGGCTTGCGGGACTGCCGGAGTGCGGTCTGTGCTGTGAAATCATGCGCGACGACGGAACGATGATGCGGTCAGAAGAATTGTTTGCGATGGCAGAGAAATGGAATCTGGCGATGATTTCCATCAAGCAGCTGCAGGAGTACCGCAAAAGACATGAGAAACTGGTCGAGTGCGTGGCGGAGACGCGGATGCCGACAAAATACGGTGAGTTCCGGGCATATGGCTATCTGAATCTCTTAAATGGGGAACATCATGTAGCATTAGTAAAAGGTGACATTGGCGACGGCGAAAATGTACTCTGCCGGGTTCATTCGGAGTGTCTGACCGGTGATGCGTTTGGCTCCCTGCGCTGCGACTGCGGGCAGCAGCTTGCCTCGGCGATGACACAGATTGAGAAAGAAGGAAGAGGCGTTCTTCTCTATATGCGGCAGGAGGGAAGAGGAATCGGACTTTTGAATAAACTGCGCGCCTATAAGCTGCAGGATGGCGGCATGGATACGTTGGATGCGAATCTGGCGCTGGGATTTAAGGGCGATCTGCGGGAGTATTACATCGGAGCACAGATTTTGAAGGATCTGGGAATCAAGACGCTGCGTCTGCTGACCAATAACCCGGATAAGGTATATCAGTTGTCTGATTTCGGAATGGAAATCAAGGAGCGCGTGCCGATTCAGATGGAGGCGACGCCGTATGACGGATTTTACCTGAAAACGAAACAGGCGCGGATGGGGCATATCCTGAATTTTAAGTAAGAAATGGGTACACAGCCAATAAAGGCAGCTATGAAAAATTAGAACAAATTTAGAATAAATGACAGGCGAAACCAAACGGTCGTCAGAAAGGATGGTACTTATGCGTACATTTGAAGGAAACGTAGTAGCAGAAAATAATATGAGGATTGGAATCGTGGCGGCGCGGTTTAACGAGTTTATCACTTCAAAGCTGGTGGCAGGTGCACAGGATGCCCTTCGCCGTCACAATGTCTCGGAGGAAGACGTCGATGTTGCGTGGGTTCCGGGGGCATTTGAGATCCCGCTGATCGCGTCGGAGATGGCGAAGTGTGGAAAATATGATGCGGTCATCTGCGTAGGTGCGGTGATCCGCGGAAGTACAAGTCACTATGATTATGTGTGCAGCGAGGTTTCGAAGGGAATTGCACAGGTTTCGCTGGCAAGCAGCGTGCCGGTTATGTTTGGGGTTCTGACGACGGATACGATCGAGCAGGCCATCGAGAGAGCGGGAACGAAGAGCGGAAATAAGGGATTTGACTGCGCGACGGGGGCGATTGAGATGGTGAATCTGCTGCGGGAGATCCGGAAGTAAGAGAGAATACAGAAAAGTTAAGGGATCGAGCATAAAAACCGCCGGGACAGGACGCACCTGCAGGCTGTTCGCGTTATCATTGTTCGCTTGCTTTCGCTACATTTGTTCGCCTGTGTCGGACAAATGGCTCAAGATGCGTACAATCGATAACGGAACACCTGCTGGCACGTCCTGTCCCAGCGATTTTTATGCGCCAAGTTTTTTGGCGAAGAAGAAACTATATAAAATTACTTTGTTTTCAGCAGTCCCTTCTCTTTATAATACTTCTCAGCGCCCGGATGCAGCGGAATGGGAAGCTGGCTGCACATATATTCCGGATCGGACAAGGCGCCAAGGGACGGGTGGATGGAGGTCAGTTCTTCACGGGATTCGTCGAGAATCCGGGTGATGGTGTAGACCAGATTTTCATCCATGGAGGCATCTACGCAGAGGAGACATTTGATTCCGAAGGTATCAAGTGCCTCTGTCTGTCCCGGGTAGGTACCGGCAGGGATGGTAGCGCGGTAGTAGACAGGGGTGCTGCTTAAGATGTTTTTCAGCTCATCCTCTGTGTAACGGAGCAGACGGCAGGGAGTCTGTTCGGACAGCTCGGTCAAACTGTGGACCGGGGTTCCGGCAAAACTGTGGACGGCATCCAGGGTTCCGTTTAAGACGGAATTGATGCTGGCGGCGAAGCTACAGTTCTGCATATCGGTGCTGGAGCTGTTCAGTCCGGCGGCGTTCAGGGCTATC
>JBNMLY010000199.1:0-2988 GCA_050875065.1 Otoolea sp.
ACACAGGGTGGCTTAGAGCCGCTGCAGGAGAGACTGTGCGTACGTCCGACTTCCGAGACTCTGTTCTGCGATTTCTATGCACATGACATACATTCTTACCATGATCTGCCTAGAAACTACAACCAGTGGGGTTCCGTTGTACGTTGGGAGAAGACCACCCGTCCGTTCCTGCGTTCCAGAGAGTTCTTATGGCAGGAAGGCCATACCGCTCATGCAACCGCTGAGGAAGCTCAGGAGCGCACCGAGATGATGTTAAATGTATACGCAGATCTGTGCGAAGATTTCCTGGCTATCCCGGTTATCCGCGGACGCAAGACCGACAAGGAAAAATTTGCCGGTGCAGAGGCAACCTACACGATCGAGTCCCTGATGCATGATGGCAAGGCACTGCAGTCCGGCACCAGCCACAACTTCGGCGATGGATTTGCAAAGGCATTCAACATCCAGTATCTGGATAAGGATAATAAATTAAAATACGTTCATCAGACTTCCTGGGGTATGACCACCCGTATGGTAGGCGCGATCATCATGGTTCACGGTGACAATAATGGTCTGGTTCTTCCGCCGAAGGTAGCTCCGACCCAGGTTGTGATCGTTCCGATCCAGCAGGCAAAAGAAGGCGTTCTGGACAAGGCATTCGAAGTAAAAGAGGTTCTCTCCAATTTCCGTGTGAAAGTCGATGATTCCGACAAGTCTCCGGGATGGAAGTTCAGCGAGTCCGAGATGCGCGGTATTCCGGTACGTGTTGAGATTGGACCGAGAGATATCGCTGAAAATCAGGCAGTTCTGGTTCGCCGTGATACCCATGAGAAGATTACGGTATCTCTGGATGAGATTGCAGCAAAGGTTGGCGAGCTTCTGGATACCATCCACCACGATATGTTTGAGCGTGCAAAAGCACACAGAGATTCTCATACTTACGTGGCAACCACACTGGACGAGATGAAGGACATCGCAGACAACAAGCCGGGCTTCATCAAGGCTATGTGGTGCGGCAATCAGGAGTGCGAGGATAAGCTGAAAGAGGTAGTCGGCGTAACTTCTCGCTGCATCCCGTTCAAGCAGGAGCACCTGGCAGACACCTGCGTATGCTGCGGCAAGCCGGCTACGAAGATGGTTTACTGGGGCAAGGCATATTAATATGATTCCAAAACGGATAGAAATGCCGGTACAGGTCGAGGAAATCCTGGGAAAGCTGCGTGAACACGGCTATGAGGCATTTGCAGTCGGCGGCTGTGTCCGCGATGCGATTCTGGGACGGATTCCCGGCGACTGGGATATCACAACTTCGGCGCACCCGGAGGAGGTCAAGCAAGTGTTCGGCCACACGATCGACACCGGACTTCAACACGGTACGGTCACGGTCATGCGTGACCATATCGGATATGAGATAACCACCTACCGGATTGACGGCGAGTATGAGGATGGGCGTCATCCGAAAGAGGTCATCTTTACCGGGGAACTGCGCGAGGATTTAAGACGGCGTGATTTCACGATCAATGCGATGGCGTACAGCCATGAAACCGGGATTGTTGATATTTTCGGCGGGGCAGAAGACCTGGCAGCACGCCGGATCCGCTGCGTCGGGGATGCGAGGGAACGGTTTACCGAGGATGCACTCCGGATTCTGCGCGCCGTCCGCTTTTCGGCACAGCTTGGATTTTCCATCGAGGAGGAAACCTGGCAGGCGATCTGTGAGCTGGCACCGTCTCTTATCCATGTAAGCAAGGAGCGGGTGCAGATGGAGCTGACCAAAACGCTTCGGTCCGACCGCCCGGAATTTATCTGGAAAACGGAGGCAGCAGGGCTGGCCCCGTATATTTCAAAGACATTTCCGGAGGTGTTTGCGGCGTGGAAGGAACGAGAACGTATTTCTACCGCTGCCGCCCATCTTCCGGCAGAAAAAGCCCTGCGCTGGGCGTATTTTCTTGCCCCGGCGGGCGAGGAAGTCTGCGTCCGGGTTCTGAAAGAACTTAAGATGGACAACGATACGATCGATAAGGCGAAGATTCTGAGCCGTTTTGCATTTACGCAGATCGAGCCGGAAGAAATCGCTGTCCGCTGTGCGATGAGTGCGATGGAAGATACGGTCTTTGATTGGCTGCTTCTTTTACAGGAAGTTCTGACGCCGGAACGCGTGGATGCAGTAGAAGAGGTTCGTTTACTTGCAAAGCAGATCCGGGAGCGCGGCGACTGCATCCGTCTCAAACATCTGGCAGTCACCGGAAAAGATTTGATTCAGGCAGGCATCCAGCCGGGACCGGCGCTTGGAAAAACGCTGCATCTTCTGTTTGAGAAGGTGCTGGAGAATCCGGCGTGGAATGAGAAAGAGCGGCTTCTGGCTGAGGTGGAAGTGCTGAAACAATCATAGAATGCGGAATTGTCTTCCGGTAAAGATGAAAGAATGAAGAAGAAGTGGAGAGGCATACAAGAACCTTTCTGCTGGAAACGGCAGATATAAGAATACAAATATTATAATCTAAGACTTCCCATACCTAAAATGGGATTCGCACCTTGAAAATTCAATATTTCAGCTAACAAAATAGTGATTTATACCGCTACAGCCTCGGAATGGAGCGCATTTCGCAGATATTCCGGCAGTCTTGCTTCAAAATCCGCGGTAAAAGTCGCCAGTTGTTCATCGCTGAGCTTTAAGATTTCCTGAAGACTTGCCATTAAAGCATCCATCAAGATGCCAAATGATCGGCTGACAGTAATGTCTGCCATTTCATCAACAAGGAAGAAGAACAATTCACCAAGAGTTCGTTGATCTTCATTTTGACGTTGTTCTGTTGCAAGCAACATATATCGGGTAAACACGATCGCTACATGGGCTGTCAGTGCATCATAGGATAAACTATGGCATTCTCCAATCAGGTTCAGCATAGATTTGCAGGCTTTGAAGAAAACCTCAATCTGCCAGCGTTTTCCATAAATGCGGATGATCTCTTCCTCAGAAAGAGTCGTATCTGTACAGATAAAAGCAAG
>JBNMLY010000200.1:0-2928 GCA_050875065.1 Otoolea sp.
CTCATCAGCTGAATGAAACGTCCAAACAGCTCTTCTGTATCCTTCGGACCTGCGCACGCCTCCGGGTGGAACTGAACGGTAAACGCCGGCATATCGTGATAGGTGATGCCCTCGCAGGTGCCGTCGTTGACATTGATAAATGTCCCCTCCGCGCCTTCCGGCAGCGTATCGCGCAGTACCTCATAACCGTGGTTCTGGCTGCTGATGTAGACGCGTCCGGTCGTCAGATCCTTGACCGGCTGGTTTGCTCCACGGTGGCCGAATTTCATCTTTCCGGTCTTCGCGCCCTTGGCAATCGCCAGAAGCTGATGTCCCAGACAGATACCGAACATTGGCTTGCCTGCCTTTGTCACCTTGCGGATCTCCTCGATGACCTCCGGGTTGTCCTCCGGGTTGCCCGGGCCGTTGGAAAGCATGATTCCGTCCGGATTCATCGCCAGGATCTCCTCCGCCGTCGTGCCGGCCGGAAGGTCCGCCACGCGGCAGCCGCGCTTCGTCAGCTCACGGATAATGTTCTCTTTTGCACCGAAATCCCAGAGCGCAATCTGGAACTCCTCTTTCTCATCCGCCGGTTTGATCTCGCATTTCTTAGGAGTCACGGTTTCAACCGCCTTTGTAATATGGAAGTTCTTTACTTCCTCCAGTTTTTTCGCATCATACGGTGGCTTTACCTCCGTCAGCCAGCCGTTCATCGAACCGGATTCACGAATGGTTTTTGCCAGTTTTCTCGTATCGATTCCATAGACGCCCGGGATGTTTCTTTCCTTAAAAAAGGTGTCAAGATCCCCACTGCATCTGAAGTTGGAAGGTTCCTGACACCACTCTTTTACGATATAGGCTGATAAATATACGTTTTCATTCTCGAAGTCCTGCGGAATCACTCCGTAATTTCCGATTAACGGAAATGTCTGAACGACGATCTGTCCAAAATAGCTGGGATCTGTGATCGTCTCAAGGTATCCTGTCATACCGGTTGTGAATACGACTTCTCCGGTCACTTCACTTAAAGGAGCGCCAAAGCTTTTTCCCTCAAAATAGTCGCCGTTTTCCAACAGAAGATATACCGGTTTCTCCATCTGGTCACCATTCCTTTCTCTCTCGTACCCTGTCTGCAAAACTTTCGTTACTGCTACCGCCATCTTATCTTATGGCACTTTCGCTTTCAAAAGTGCCTACCAGTAAACAATAACACTCCCCACACCCTCTCACTTCATCGATCCGGCGCTTCAAATAGCTTCATGCAGGCAGTTTACTTTTTCATTCTCAATAACCTCACATTTGAGCAAATCTGTTTTTCCTCAGATGTGTTTTTCACATCATTCCAGACGCATTTTATAAATTGTCTGATTATGCAAAAATGGCGTCCATGAGCAGAGCCCACGAACGCCTTTGTTCATTTTCTGAAAGATTATAGCATAGGTAGGTTCTATGCGTCAAGAGGTTTTTTATTCACTTTTGTATGGTTTATGCATAATTTGTGCATTTTTATGCACCAAACATGTAGAATTCCGTTGTTTCTAGTAAATTGTATGCGCTAATAAAACTCCAGCACCTTCCGGAATTGAACTGTTCGGCAGATATAAAAAATGCCCACAAAGGATAACCGGGAATCTTTTAAATAAATTACTTGTCTGATCGGACTTCCTTCCTTATAATAGATATGGTTAAAATAAGTTTTAGTTGCAGCTGTTCTGCTGACATTTCGCATGTCAATCAGCCAAGCCCACTGTTACCAGTTTCCATGCACCACGTTCGGTTTCAACGGTTCCTGCCTGTAAACAGCGCCAAACAGCTGCTTTTCATTTAACACTTTACACATTTGGAGGTATTTTCATGGATAAAATTACAAGCTTCACCATCGACCATCTGAAACTGCTCCCTGGCGTCTATGTGTCCCGCAAGGAGCGCGTGGGCGATCAGGTCATCACCACCTTTGATATCCGCATGACACGCCCAAACTATGAGCCGGTCATGAATACAGCGGAGGTTCACACCATCGAACATCTGGCTGCCACCTGGCTGCGAAACAACGAGGAGTGGAAAGGCCGCGTCCTCTACTTCGGCCCGATGGGCTGCCGCACCGGTTTCTACCTGCTTCTCGCCGGTGACCTGACTTCCGAGGAGATCGTGCCGCTGATGAAGGGACTCTTTACTTTCATGCGTGACTACAAAGACGAGGTTCCGGGTGCCTGTGCCAAAGACTGCGGCAATTACCTCGACATGAACCTGCCGATGGCAAACTGGCTGGCGGACCGCTTTCTGCGGGAAGTATTGGATAATATTGGACCGGAGAGACTGGTTTATCCGGAATAACCTAAACGACAGAAATGGCAGTTGGCATGCTTTGAAGAACTGGCGCACCGCATTCTCGTTACTTCAGTGATGAGTTAGGTGTGCCAATTTTTTTGACAGAACACAGAACAAATGTTTGTCATATGAAAAAGCATATGGTATAATATAGATAGGGAAGAAAATATGTTCAGTATCAAAGAAAATACACTTTCATATGGTAGGGGATATGGATATTCTTTACAGTACCATCTTGTCTGGTGCACGAAATATCGAAAACAGGTTCTGAAAAATGGACTGGATTTAGAATGCAACAGGAGTTGTGGGGAGGACATTTGTGGAACCCGTCCTATTGTGCGGTTACTGTAAGTGACCGAAGCCGGGAACAGGTAATGGCCTATATTGAGGGGCAAAAAGAACAGAAGAAAAGAAAGTAAAGGTGCATTATGCAGATTGTATCCAGTTATGGCGTAGAAATTAAAAAACAGAATATACCAATCCGCTATACGCTGGATATTTTCCGTCAGGCGGTTTCCTATCCGATTCAGGCGTATGCAGAAAGCTGGATGAACTTTCTGTAATTGGAAATGTACAAAAACGGTTTAACGAGGCGGAACATCTGGTGCATGAAACGAAAAA
>JBNMLY010000201.1:0-2903 GCA_050875065.1 Otoolea sp.
GTAAAACGAACTACCTGTTTGTAGACGAGGTTCAGATGCGTCCCAAGTTTGAGTTGGCAATCACCAGCCTGTACTCTAAGGGAAAATACGACATCTATGTAACCGGTTCCAATGCTTTCCTGTTGAGTGCGGATCTGGCAACTCTGTTTACCGGACGCTATATTGAAATTCATGTGTTTCCTTTCAGCTTCCAAGAATATTGCCAATATTATGATGATGTTAGTGATAAAGATAAGCTCTTTGATGATTACGCTATCAAGGGCGGTTTAGCAGGTTCTTACGCTTACAGAACCGAAAAAGACAGAACAAACTATATCAAAGAGGTCTACGAAACGATTGTTACAAGGGATTTGGTTCAGAAATATGCGCTCCCGGACACTTTGGTTCTACAGCGTCTGAGCGAGTTTCTTATGGATAATATCAGCAACCTGACTTCTCCTAATAAGGTCAGTCAGCTGCTGACAGCAAATGAGACTCCAACCAATCATGTAACCGTCGGCAAGTACATTAAGTATTTGTGCAATACTTTTGTATTTTATGATATTAAGAGATACGACATCCGAGGCAAGAAATACCTTGAAAGCTCTGAAAAGTTCTATTTGTGTGACAGCGGTATTCGATATGCAATACTGGGAAGCAGAAATATGGATTACGGCAGAGTATATGAAAACATCGTTTGCATCGAGCTTCTTCGCCGTGGATACGATGTCTATGTCGGCAAGCTCTATCAAAAGGAGATCGACTTTGTTGCTCAGAGAGGCAGCGAGAAGATTTATATTCAGGTCAGCGACAACATTTCCGGGCAGGAAACATTTGAGAGAGAATGCTCTCCTCTGCTTCAGATCCGAGATGCTTATCCGAAAATGATTATTGCCAGAACCAAACCTCCAAAATATAGTTATGAAGGAATCGAAATTCATGATATAGCCGATTGGCTGTTGCAGGAATAATAGAGAAAAATATCTCCATCATTTTTGATAGAATGATGGAGATATTTTATATGGTGATGGAGATTATAGAGCAGGAAACTGTATTAGGCTGCAAAAATCCTTCCCATAGTGACATTTCTTGCATTTGCAACGCCCACCCAAAATCGAAAGCCTTGCTGATTTTAAGCCAATCGGACGGTGCAAAATCCCTCTGAATTAGCTATCACAGCATGGTATTAGGTAGGAAAGGAAATGCTGAAAAAGCCTGTATTTCCGAGCATTTTTATCTGCATTGTTGGCGTTCCGTGGAATTAGATGTCCTTCTTTTTGCGGAGTATCTGGGGGGTATCTCCCGCGCCATAACATAAACGGTTGAAAACACTTGGTACGAATTGAAACATCGCTTCACCAAAATAATTCGAACGACTCTTCATCTTACTCGCGGATTTTCGATCTTTTATCGCACCATATTTGTGATTGTAATCCCATGCTTGCGTCATCATCTCCTGCGCGGTATCATCGTTCCATTGGTCGTCCGCCAGGAAACGCTCCGGCTGCTTCTTTTTTGTATTCTTGATAGCATCCTGGGTATGCTTCAGACGATCGACTGTAAATTGAACCTCATCGTCTGTGAGGAGATCCTGGAGGGCAAAGCGGATCATATCCGGCTCCAATGTCTGGACACGTTCCGCCAGTTCCTTATCCATATACGGCAGAACCATTTCTCCGCTGTCGATGTCATAGACCGCGCGGTCAATCCGTTGGGGATCCTCCCTGGTAGCGGGTGCATCCAAGAGGCCAAACGCCGCATCGTTGTCGATGCCCTGCACACCGGTCAGTTCATTGGCTTTCTGATCCATGCTGACAAAGTAGTTTCCGCCATGACGGTCGATCTGCCCGCAGATGGCATCCAGAACTTGAAGACTGCACATATCCCGCTGAAAACCGCCCGATGCACCAACCAATGTGGTAGTTGACTTCTTTTCGGCATCGGACTTCGTTTTGTCATTTTTGAGGTTATTTTTGAGGTTATCCGAAACATTGGTTGCAGATCCGTTGCCCGTCGCTTTTTCCATCAGATTTCCCCGAATCGTATGACCAGTGGATTCATCGTAAAGCTCTGCTGTTTCGGACTTTGCCACCAGATGCCCCAACCCCAGCAGCTCTGCCACGCGGCTGGTGGCCACGTTGCGCTTGGTCATATTGACCTTACTGTCTTTGAGATTCATGCAGCTTAAAATACTAGTCGATGTGGCCTCAGTGCCTATGAGTCGACTGCTTACCGCTTTCAGCGCCACCTCTCCGTCCTTGGAAAGACCGGGCAAACTGTCAACCGCATCCAGACTCTTATATTGCATCGCCCATTTGCGGATGATTTTTTGATCTTTTTTGTGGAGATCCGGAAAGCGGGAGAGTACATTGTTCACGATCATTTCGGCATAAGTGGACTTGGAGGTGTCGATTTCGTCCTCCGGTTTGAAGAAATGCACGTCGCCCAGCTTCACAGGGTCGCCGCTGGCATCTTTCGCATCTTTCACAGAGGCATTGTCTTTGTGGAGTGTATAGACCTCGGATGCCACACCGCCCTTCGCCTTGTCGTCGTTCAGACCGCTGATGCTTTTCACGGACAGATGAATCGTGCGGCTCTGCTCTAACAGGGCGTTCCAGTTCTTTTCTGCCTGTTCCTGCGGCGGCAGGGAACAGAAATCCGTCCGCACGGCACTTAACGACACCAAATCTTTGCCAGCGAGAACCTGAATCTGCTCGACCAGCTTCTTCCGGTGCTGTCCGGCTTTCGAACTGGGGTCGCGGGCGGTATACGCGCTGCAGGCGGAGAGCAGGTTCTGATAGAGCCGTTCCATCTGAATCAGCTTTTTCTGATTTTCCATGGCGTTCTGCGTAAACTGCCCTTTCATGGCAGAATTGATTGCGTTCAGCGCAGAGAGAACCGCGTTGTAATATTTGGAGTTTCCA
>JBNMLY010000202.1:0-2872 GCA_050875065.1 Otoolea sp.
ACATTTGACCGGAGATATGGTGCTTGTCACAGTTTCCAATGCCATCCGTAAATGCATTCGAAAGAGTGATACGCTGGTGCGTTACGGAGGGGATGAGTTTGTCCTTATTCTGAAAGGAATCGACGAGGATCAGCTCATTCACAAATTGCAGGAGATTCAAAAGAAAATTCACCGTGCAGTCATTCCGGGATATTCGAATCTACAGCTTTCCGTCAGCATTGGTGCGGTCATCTCCAAAAATGAAGCGCTTGAACATGCGATGGGACGGGCAGACCGGCTTATGTATCAGGCAAAGACAGAGAAAAATATAATTGTCACGGAGAATAACCGGGTGGATCGGGATGGAAGAATCTGTCCGCAGGAATCCCCGAAAAAACTGTTGCCGCAGATCCTTGTTGTAGACGATGCAGAAATTAACCGTGAATTGTTGCGGGAGATTTTGAGTGATGAATATCATGTTCTGGAAGCGGCAACCGGTGAGGAATGCATCGAGATGCTCGAATCGCGGGGACAGAGTATTTCCCTTATTTTACTGGATGTCGTGCTTCCGGGCATGGACGGGTTTGATGTGCTCATGTATATGAAGCGGAAGCAGTGGATTGAAGATATTCCGGTTATTATGATGTCCGGTGATTATTTTTCCAATATTGTCAGTCGAGCCTATGAACTGGGCGTTGTTGATTTTATCCGGAAGCCGTATGATGCAAAGATTGTATATCAGCGTGTCGCCAATACCATCAAGCTGTATGCAAAACAGCGGCGGCTTATGACACTGATTTCGGATCAGATTAACGAAAAAGAAAAAAACAACCAGATGATGATCCATATTTTAAGCCACATTGTGGAGTTCCGGAATGGAGAGAGCGGCAGTCATGTACTGCATATCAACCAGATTACCGAGATGCTTCTGGAGCGGTTACTGCAAAAGACGGAGCGGTATCCGGTGGATGGTGTGACATTTTCCATGATTGTTACAGCGTCGGCACTTCATGATATCGGAAAAATCGGAGTGGATGAAAAAATCTTAAACAAGCCGGGACGTCTGACACCGGAAGAATTTGAGATTATGAAAACCCATACGGTCATTGGGGCAAGAATGCTCGAGGAACTTGGCATATATCAGGATGAGCCTCTTGTAAAGGTGGCGCATGAAATCTGCCGCTGGCATCATGAGCGATACGATGGAAAAGGATACCCGGATGGTCTTAAGGGAGATGAAATTCCCATTTCCGCACAGGTGGTTTCCGTGGCGGATGTATATGATGCGCTGGTCAGTGATCGTGTATACAAAAAGGCAATTCCACATGAAGAGGCACTTGATATGATTCTGCATGGAGCGTGCGGACAGTTTAATCCGATTTTGATGGAATGCTTACAGGAGATCAGTCCTCAGATCAAAAGCGAATGTTATGAGAAATAGGAGAAGTTTATGTTAGATCAGAATACATTTACGGAGACAATACGCGCGGTACAGGAGATTATCCGTACTTCGGCAGAGCCGATGACGCGGGAGGAGATCCTTTCCTATTTCAAGGATATGGATTTGAATGCACAGCAAAAGGATATGGTATTTACCTTTTTGTCGACACCGCATGAGGAGGAGACTCCAAAAGAGGAAACCGAAGAGGCAGCGGGCGAAGAGATGGCTGCCACAGAGCAGACACCATCGGAGGAAGACGGCAAAGAAGCATCTGCCAGTGAAACAACAGAGGAGGCATTTTCGGATTCTCCGATGTTTCAAATGTATTTGGAAGAACTGAAAGAGATCCCGAACTATACCGAAGAACAGCAGGTGGAAATGTACAAAAAGCTGCTGGCAGGTGAGGAGTCCATGATTCATGCGATTTCCAACGCGTGGCTTTCCAATGTTTTTGAGATTGCCAAAAAGCTTGCAGTTTCAACGGAAGGGTTTGAGGATATCGTACAGGAAGGAAACATGGCATTGTTTTTGCGGCTGAGCGAGTTATGCGGCAGCCACGAAAAGGTGGATGTTGAGGAAGAACTTCTGACGGCCGTGGAAGAAGCCATGAAGTCGTGTATCCGGGAGCTGACCGGAGAGGACGAGAGCGAAAATGCGGTGGTCGGGAAAGTCGCGCTGGTCAGCGAGGCAGTCAAATATCTGAAGGAACAGAACGGGAAAGAACCGACGGTCAAAGAACTTTCGGATTATGTAAAGGTTCCGGAGGCAGAACTTTCCGATCTTTTATATATGATCGACAAAGCCAAAAAGAAAGACGACAAGTAAACAAAGGCGAGGGTGCGATGGAGAATTCCGGACAGATAAGGAAAATCTCCATCGTTTTTTTATTTTGATGCAACAAAACCGGGACTCTGCGACACTGTATAGATAGGAGGGCCTCTGAATGAATGAACGTTTGTTAGTAAAAAGGGCAAAACGCGGAGACACCGCGGCATTTGCCGAATTGTATGGAACTATTTATAAAAAATTATATCAGTTTGCATTGTATACGCTTGGCAATACGCAGGATGCGGAGGATGTGGTGAGTGCAGCCGTTGTGGAAGCGTTTGAAACGATTGGAAATCTGCGGAAGGAAGAAGCGTTTTCGGCGTGGATGTACCGCATCGTCTCCAATATGTGCAAGCGCAAAATGAGAGAGTATTACGACAAAAAGGAAGAGCTGACGGAAGAAAACGGTGGCTGGGACGGCTATGTATGGGGCGATACCCGGGAGGAATATGTAGAAGTCCGGCGTGTGTTTTTGCAGTTGGGCGAGGAAGAACGGATGATTCTTGCCATGCATATCTTTGGCGGCTATAAGACGCGGGAGATTGCAAAGTTACTGGAATTGAACGAAAATACCGTGCGCTCGAAAGAACACCGTGCGTTGCAGCGTATGCAAAAACAACTGGA
>JBNMLY010000203.1:0-2837 GCA_050875065.1 Otoolea sp.
CATCGAATGTGGATCGCCCAGATACAAATCCAAAAGGTAGCCCGCCAACATGGCTGCCAGATGGAACCCTATCATCCTGCTCCCGATATTTCCTGTCAATGATTCGCTGATTGCTGTCATTTTCTTTACTCCCAACTGCCCTTTATGTATTTCGTTCTCTCGGTTACATTTTTTCCACTATTTGATCCGCATTCCCAGACCACAGATAACCTGGTGCACTTCTTCTGCAAACGCGGCAATCCGCTGGCAGACGCGCCCGTCCGTCTCCCGGTAATCCCTCTCAAACGCCTCCATCGGCACGATGCCGCATCCAATCTCATCCGCCGTCACAATCGCGTCCGGATTTTCCTGCATCAGGTGTTCCGCAAACGCATACGGATCCCGGCCAGCTTCCATCTCACGCCGCACAAACAGCTCAAAATGCGTGATCAGATTCGCCTGCATGACCGTCTGCTCGTCCATTTCTAAACGCCCATCCGCGATGCGCGCTATGTCTGTATATGTTTCTGGATTCTTCGATATATTCAGGACGGTGGATAATCCTTCCGTTTTTCTCCGTTCCAAAGTACGCTTTTTCCACAATTCCATCGCATACGCTGTTTTTCCCTGTTCTCTGCCGCCAATTATAAAGAGCATTCTGCCTTTCCTCGCAACTGTTCCTTTTATCAAAATTGCATATCCATGAATATAGTTGATTCCGAAATTTTTCTTAGAACTGAAAACCGAATCAAGTTATTGTTAACATTCTTCTTACGCCGAAATTTACATGAAATTTCTACTTTGGGGGCTCACTGATTTTTAAAAATTTAAAAAACGCAGATGGATACCTGCCAGCCGCATCGCCGCCAACACCAGCACCACGTTCCTCTCACAGCTCTGCAGAAAATGACCCGCCAGATCGCCGTTGATTCCACCAAATTCCCGCATGGAAAAACGGTAATAGCAGGCAAAGGTCGCAAGTGCCGTCAGCACCGCTATGATGCCGCGAAGATGTCCCCAGTAAACCATCCAGCTAATCGCCAGCACCGCTAAAGCCGCCATACTCACGCGGACTACCTTTGTCTCGGCACTTCTGGAAAATTCAGCGGCAAGCCCGTTCTTTTTTGCCTTGGGAAACGTCACGACCGAATAACCGCTGCAGGCCCGTTCCAGCATAAGCGCTCCCGGCAACAGCCATACGTCCGCTCTCACAAGTTCCGAAGCTGCCCCCGCATAGAGAAGCAGGTACAATCCCAGGCCGATGATCGCAAACGCACCCGTGTGCGGATCTTTTAAGATCGCCAGTTTTTTCTCTCGTTCCCCGTAAGAATGACGTGCATCCGTCACATCCAAGTATCCATCCATATGGATTCCTCCGGTAACCAGCAATGGAACGGCTGTCAGCAGACAGGTTCGAAACAGAACGCCAGCGCCAAAAATTTCACAAAGCGCAAACGCAGCTATTTCCATCGCCCCGATCACCGCTCCGATCAGAGGGAAAAAGCATAGCGCATAGCGCATCCGCCCCTCCGTCCAATCTACACGCGGCATCGGAATCCGCGAATACATGGAAAATGCAATGACAAAACTTCCTATCAGATTCAATGTTTCTTCCCCCTGCTCTTACTCTGGCAAGTATTATTTGAACAGTCGTTTTTCTCTGTTCTTTTCTCTATCTGCTATAAGTACAGCTTCCGATGGCAGGCGCAGACACCAAAAGTGGAATCCCATACACCACTTCTGTCACCGAATCGGCCATCCGTCCCAACTCCCGGTTGATCCGTCCCAGAAGCACTATGTATCGTTCTGATTCCGGATCATACGTCACACCGTCCGAAAAGATCTCATTCGTTACAATGATAAGGTCATGGCACTGTTTTTGCAAGTGTTTTATTCCCCGCAGAATCCGTTCTTCTGCGCCACTTTCCTGATCGTAAAATTCGTTGAGGACAAGATTGGACATACATTCTAGGAGAAGGACTGGCTTTTGTGCCGTTTGACTGGACTCCCAGTGCTTCAAACTATCTGTTTTCC
Source organism: Otoolea sp. (assembly GCA_050875065.1). Classification (GTDB taxonomy): domain Bacteria; phylum Bacillota; class Clostridia; order Lachnospirales; family Lachnospiraceae; genus Otoolea. Next base: position 2,014 of record JBNMLY010000203.1, read on the forward strand.
GTTCAGCGTCCAAACCAGCCGAATTTGGTTCTTCGAATCTCTTTCTTAATTCTAATGTTTCCAATCCCGTATACCGTTCAATCGTCTCAAAGCCTTTTGCCGCCCGCATCCGCCGGTGTCGTTCTACCCGTTTTCTGCCCTCGTCATCCCAGACACGCATCGTCGCCAGATACCAGAGTGTCCCACTGATCCTGTTCCGACACTGTACGGCAGTCTGTTCGGCATATTCAGACTTGCCGCTGCCGCTGCCGCCTGTAACTATATATAACATCGCTCATTTATCCTCATTTTCACTGAATTTATGGCAGCTTCCATGCTTTAAAAACACAAGCAAAAACCGTTTCAATTTGTATATCTCATCACACCAGCGGTTTATACGCCTCTATCTCCATCTCCGCAAACGTATCCATATCCCGGTAAATGGAAAGCGCCATATCCAGCAGCGGAAACAGCGCCAGCGCCCCTGTGCCTTCCCCCAGACGAAGTCCCGCCTGGATAGCCGGGGTTACTCCTATCAAATCAAGCAGCCAGATAGAGGCCGGTTCCGCTGATACATGGGCCGCCAGCATATAGTCGGTCGCAGCCGGTGCCATCCTTCCAGCGGCGGCGGCCGCGGCGGCCGCGATAACCCCGTCAATCACAACCGGGACATGATAGATAGCGCCGCCCAGCAAAGCTCCTGCCATCGCCGCCAGATCAAATCCGCCTACCTTTTGCAGTATCTCCATGCCGTCCATGGGATCCGGATGATGCAGCTTGATTCCACGCCGGATTGCCTCCGTTTTTCGTTTCAGTCCAGCCGAATCTAACCCCGCTCCATATCC
>JBNMLY010000204.1:0-2813 GCA_050875065.1 Otoolea sp.
GAGCTGACCTGCACGGAGATGTGCTTGATGCTGTCGAGGATCGTGCCATCCGGGGTACAGAAGATGATATTGCTGTATTTTCCCATCAGCTCGACGATGAGCAGCTTGCGGCAGAGGTCGCCCATCTCGTCCAGATGTTCGATCTCAAAATGGATACAGCGCTCCAGCCCCGGCTGGGTGACCGACACGATGCGTCCGCTTCCAATGTGCTTTCGCAGCAGCATACAGAAATTCGGGGCGGTCATCGGCCCCTGCTTGTTGGTGCCTGTCAGGTAGGCCAGCGGAAGGCTGGCGTTGACCGAGAGAAGAAGCCGCTTCGTCTCCCGGAAGTTCTTTATAGTGAAAAGAAGTTCATCGCGCTCGGTCTGCGTGATCTTCGCGATCTTGCCGCCGGTGAGCGCGTCGTTAAACTCCTTAACCAAATTTGCGATTACAATTCCGTCAAATGCCATGGTTTCGTTGCTCCTTTATTTGTATAATACCATAACCGTTCAGTGTTTTCACAGTTACGTAATACCTACTATTATAATGAAAGAAGGCATGAAAAACAATCACTTTTAAATTCGGTTGACGCTTACAGCGATTTGCATTATAATACCATTATCTATGGATGAAAGAGAGAGGGGCCACTATGCTTAAAAGTATGACTGGATTTGGCCGCTGCGAGATGGCAACGGATGAATATAAGATTTCTGTGGAGATGAAGGCGGTGAATCACCGTTATCTGGATCTCAGCATCAAGATGCCGAAGAAATTTAATTACTTTGAGGCGGCGATTCGGACCCAGCTCAAGAAATACATTCAGCGGGGAAAGGTAGATGTTTTTATTACCTATGAAGATTATACGGATGAGAAGATGTCCTTAAAGTACAATCGTTCCCTGGCTGGCGAGTACATGGATTATTTCCGCCAGATGGCGGACGAACTTGGGATTCCCAATGACGCCACGGTGATGCGTCTGGCTCGCTGCCCGGAAGTATTTACGATGGAGCAGGTGCCGGAGGACGAAGAGCACATGTGGCAGATCCTTGAGAAAGCGATCGACGAGGCGGCAGAGAAGTTTGTGGAGACCCGTACACGCGAGGGAGAGAATTTGAAGCAGGATCTGCTGGGCAAACTCGATTATATGGTGACTCTGGTCGATCAGATCGAGGAGCGTTCTCCGAAGATCGTGGAAGAATATCGGGCGAAGCTGGAAGATAAGGTGAAAGAACTTCTGGAAGGAAGCAGCGTCGATGAGGGCCGGATCGCGGCAGAAGTTGTGATTTTTGCCGACAAGATCTGCACGGATGAAGAGACGGTCCGCTTAAGAAGCCATATCGAAGCGACCCGCAAGGAACTGACGGCGGGCGGAAGCGTCGGACGAAAGCTGGATTTCATCGCACAGGAGATGAACCGTGAGGCGAACACGATCCTTTCCAAGGCGAATGATCTGGAAGTTTCCGATTGTGCGATTGCACTTAAAACAGAGATCGAGAAAGTCAGAGAGCAGATCCAGAATATTGAGTAAGCGATCCTACTTGAGGATATATTCGCGAAGAACTGCGGCTGCTGACAGTAAAATACCGAGAATACGAAAAATGGTAATATGTAATATATAGATAGAATTTAGAAAGCAGGCGAATTATATGGATAATCAGGGAGTACTGGCAGTTATCTCCGGGTTTTCGGGTGCAGGCAAGGGAACCTTGATGCGTGCGCTTCTGGAGCGGTATGACAATTATGCCCTTTCCATCTCTGCGACGACCCGCGCACCGCGCGAGGGCGAGGTCGATGGAAGAGAGTATTTCTTTAAGACCCGGGAAGAATTCGAGCAGATGATAGAGCACGATGAACTGGTCGAATATGCCCAGTATGTCGGCAACTATTATGGCACACCGAAGGAGTATGTATTTTCTAACCTGAAGGCAGGCAAGGATGTACTTCTGGAGATTGAGATTCAGGGTGCCCTGAAAATTAAGAAGAAATTCCCGGAGGCAGTCCTTATCTTCATCACACCGCCGAGTGCCGAAGAACTTAGAAACCGTCTGGCCGGCCGGGGAACCGAGACGCCGGAGAAGATTGCCGCACGGCTTTCGAGAGCGGCGGAGGAATCCAAACAGATGGATGACTATGATTTCATTCTGGTGAATGATGAGGTAGACCGCTGTGTGGAAGAGATGCACGCGCTGATTCAGGCGATGCATGCTAAGACAGAAAACCACAAAACTTTGATTGAAAAAATAAAAGAAGAAATGAAGCAATTCTGAAAGGAGAATGATATATTATGATGCTGCGTCCGTCATATCTTGACTTAATTAATGTTGTAAACAGTGAGGCTGAGCCGGGCAAGGAACCGCTGATCCAGAGCCGTTATTCCATCGTGATCGCAACTGCAAAGCGTGCGAGACAGTTAATCGGCGGCGATGAGGCACTGGTCATTGAGAATGGAAGAAAACCGCTTTCGATCGCGATCGATGAGCTCTACCATTCTAAGGTTAAAATTGTAGCAGAGAACGATTCCCCGGAGGAAGAGGTCTAAAAGATGACAGAAGACCGTCCCGTGTTCATTATGTACATGGAGATGGTCTTTCTTTAAATATAGTATTAGGAGAGAATTGAATGAAATTACTTTGTATATCCCTTGGCTGCGATAAAAACCTGGTCGATGCGGAGCGTATGCTGGGTTCGTTAAGCCAGGACGGGTACACGTTTACCGATGACGAGCAGGAGGCAGATGTCATTCTGGTGAATACCTGCTGCTTTATCAATGATGCCAAGGAGGAGAGTGTCAATACCATCCTTGAGATGGCGGAGTACAAAAAGAGCGGAAA
>JBNMLY010000205.1:0-2804 GCA_050875065.1 Otoolea sp.
AGCCGGAGCAGACCTCTGAGCTTCCGGAGAAGATCGAGGTAGATGGAACGGAATATGAATTTACCGGGATTTCCATGGGAAATCCGCACGCAGTGCTGTTTATGGATGAGATTGATTCCCTGGATCTGGAGACGATCGGACCGAAATTCGAGTTCCATAAGCGTTTCCCGGATCGCACCAACACGGAGTTTGTCAAGGTCATTGACCGCACACACGTAAAAATGCGTGTCTGGGAGCGCGGATCCGGCGAGACGATGGCGTGCGGAACGGGGGCCTGCGCGGTTGCCGTCGCATCCATTCTGGCAGGCCACACGGAGGATGACGTCGAGGTCGAGCTGCTGGGCGGCTGCCTGCAGATCCGCTGGGACCGCGAGAAGAACCACGTGTTCATGACCGGTCCGGCGGTGGAAGTGTTTAGCGGGGAGTATGAGGAATAATTATATTGCTTTGCGGAAAAGCCAGCTGCTACGCGCCTCTGGCGCTCCCGCAGCTGCCGCCAGTATTCACAATCCGGGCTATCGCCCTGCTTGCTCATACCGGCTTGGTTGTCAAGTGTCGAACCGTCCTTGCGTGCGAGCACGCAGTCCGTTTCGCCGTTTGACAACACTTTTATAGTAAACTTTGGGACTTCTTTCACATATGGTAGTAGTACAACGATATGTGAGAGGAGTCTTTTCTTTTGGACGAAAAAAAGAAAGTGATGATAGATGCCGGGCACGGCGGAACGAGAGATCCGGGAGCGGTTTTTGAGGATCGGATGGAAAAGGACGATAACCTGCGTCTGGCGCTGGCCGTAGGGCGGATTCTCGAAGAAAATGGGGTGAATGCCGTCTATACGCGGACGACGGATGTCTATGATACGCCGTACCAGAAGGCAATGATGGGAAATGAGTCGGGTGCGGATTATTTTGTGTCCCTGCATCGCAATGCGGCAAATGAGCCGGGGAAAGGTTCGGGCGTCATGACGCTGGTGTATGAGAACGGCGGGGAGGCGGAACGGCTGGCAGATTCGATCCAGAGAGAGCTTACGCGTACCGGATATGCGGATCTCGGCGTGATCGAGCGCCCGGATTTAATCGTGTTGCGGAAAACGCAGATGCCGGCGGTGCTGGTTGAAGCCGGATTTATCGACAATCCGGAGGACAACAAGCGGTTTGACGCGCAGTTTGATGAGATTGCTGCGGCGATTGCATCCGGGATTTTGAATGTAATTGATGCCGATATGGACCGCCGTCCGGTGGAAGAGGGCGATTACTATTATCAGATCCAGACGGGCGCGTACCGCATCCGCTCGCTGGCAGAGCAGCAGTTAGAAGAACTGCGCCGGATGGGGTTTCCGGCCTTTCTGGTGTACGATGGGACGTATTTCAAGCTGCGGGTCGGCGCGTTCAAAAATCTTGATAATGCCGTGCGGATGGAGCAGGAGCTGCGAAAGGCTGGATTTCCGACGGTGCTTTTGTATGAGAGAGAGGTGAAGTAGGGGAGGAGAAGCTGGAAGAAAGTCAGAGAAGCCGAAAACAAGATGGGCATGGGGGAAAAGGAATGTTTGGAGGAAGAATAGAAATGTGTTAGGAATATATCGATTAGGATAGAAGTGTGTGGGAAATAGAAGAAGATAAAGAATAGAAGAAAATAAAAAGAATGAAAAAGTGCATGAAATGGATGGTGTCTGAAAACAAAAAAAGAGCAATGGATTTAATTGATTTTTATGGCGGTTTTGTAAAAATGAATGGAAAAAATCTCCTCAATATGGTATGCTGAAGACAGAAAGAAACGTGGCTGCACAGCCGGAAAGAAGCTGGTTTTGCTTCGTTTTACCCCGGATAGTTTACCGGGCAGTTTGAGTCTGGAAATGACGGCGCAGTTCGGAGGTGCAGACATATTTTGCAGCAGATAAAGGGGAGGGATTCGGTATGTCAGAGAAGAAAAAAGTTATCATCACGATTGCGAGACAGTATGGAAGCGGCGGCGCGGATACAGGCAAAAAGCTGGCGGAGGATCTGGGGATCAGTTTCTATGATAAGAATATTCTTCGGATGAACTCGGACGAGAGCGGCATCAAGGAGAGCTATTTCCATCTGGCAGATGAGAAGGCGGGCAACCGGCTTTTATATAAGATCATCAATACATTGACGCCGGAGAAAGGGGCGCCGTCATTCGGTTCCGATCTCATTTCGGCCGACAATCTGTTCCGGTTCCAGTCGGAAGTGATCCGGAAGCTGGCGGAGGAGGAATCCTGTGTCATCATCGGGCGCTGCGCCGATTACGTGCTGGACGGCACCGATGGGCTGGTCCGTGTGTTCCTCTATGCGGACATCAAGGTGCGGGAAGAGCGGGTGCGCGAGCGGAACCTCTACGCGGATAAAGATGTTCTCAAAAATATCCATCGGATCGACCGGGAACGCCGCGATTATAACCGTTATTATGCGGGACGTGACTGGGAGAAGCCGGAGAATTACGACCTTCTGATCAATACGACGCAGATCGGCGTGGACGGGGCGGTTCAACTGATTAAGGATTACTTAAAAATGAGAGGCTTGTTGTAAGGAGAGAGGACATTTCTATATGGAAATTCTTTGTTTCTGTGTGACGTGTAACAAGGTATAACTTGGAACAGGAAAAAGGAATGACTTCCACTTGCAATTCAAAGTAGTATCGTGTAAAATGGCACATACAGCCGGGCGAATACGAGAGTGTTTGGACGGCTGTATGTGCTGTTTGTCTGTAAAAAAATATGGAAGAAAAATGTCTGATGAGATTGTTTTCTTTCGCAGGAAAACGAAAATATTAAGACTATATACAAA
>JBNMLY010000206.1:0-2803 GCA_050875065.1 Otoolea sp.
CATTTTGCTCTCCTCCATAATTGATGAAGTGAAATGCTCGCATTCTAGCCTAATACGAGAAGTAAAATGCTTGCATTCCCTAGCTATAATTATGAAGGTAGTTTCAAGCTAGAGCAAGTCGTCGAATTAAAAAGCGCTTACCTTGTTACTTTGTTGAATGTTTGATCTTGCTCTATATTTGGTACAGGTAAACCATGATCGGCATGCTTATCATGCAGAGCAGTGTCGTGATTACGTTGATGGCACCGGCGTAGCGGGCGTCTTTGCCGTAGACTTGTGCCATCTGGGTGATCGTGGACGCGGAGGGTGTGATCGTGGCGAGCAGGGTGACGAGCAGGATCTGGTGTCCGTTTTCGGCTAAGGAGGCGAGACCGCTGAATTTGAGGAGTGAGATCGTAAGAAGAGGAACTCCGACCAAACGCAGAAGTGTCACCAGCGCAATATGCGGATAAGAGAACACTTCTTTGGGAGTGGTTCCAGCGATCAGCATTCCGGCGATCAGCATGGCGAGCGGGCCAATCATGGCGCCCAGGGAACGGACGGCACTGTCAACCGGGCCAGGAAGAGAAATCTGCGTTGCAAACAGGAAAATGCCGAAGAGAATGGTAATCATATTAACATTTGTAAAAATCTTTTTAAGATCCGGTTTTGTTTCGCCGCAGATCATCATTTTTCCGTGACTCCAAAGCAGAAACAACTGTACGGAGACATAGGCACTGGAATAGATGACCCAGTCGGTGCCCAAGATGGAGGAAACCAGTGGTATGACAAGATTTCCGGCATTCGAGTAGATGATCGAAGCTTTTTCTATGCCATTCAGATGTAAAATAGGCCCCAGGACGGCAAAGAGAGCGATGAGAACGACATGAACCAAAATTGCAGTACCGACTGCAAGAAGAAGGCCGCTTCGTATAGAAGGTGTATAAGTTACCTGAAAAGCGGATAAAATGGAACAGGGAACGGCAAGGTAAATACACAGGCGAGAGAGAATCTGGCTGTCGTTGACCTTGTATATGCCACATTTAACCAACAGAAACCCTAAAAACAGCACAATAAACAGGGCTGCAATCTTTCCAATTAAAATTCCGATGGACATAAAGCGTGTGCCACCTCCTCATAACATGGCATAGGAACCGAGTAGCGGTGCCCTAAACGAACGACTTCCATCACTAAACCATCGATTTCGGATGATTTTCCTTCCTGAATATCACGCTGCATGGAGGTGGTGGCATCGGCAGAGAGATGGGATAGGATTTCTAAATTTACATTCACATAATCTTTTTCAAATGGGTATCCCATGGCAGCAGCCAGAGCCGAAATTTCACGGATCATCGATTTAAATAATTCTCTCGCACGTCCCTCTTTCTGAAAATCTCCGGCAACCGCATGCAGGTAGACACCGGCGGCCCCGATCGGTGAGACATAGGAAAATTTTTCCAGGGCGTCTCTCTGAATATGGCGGGAGAGGATTCCTTCCGCTCCGCTTTCACAGAGATCGGATTGGATGGTCTGCATGAGGGGAGAAATCTGAGCGGGATCGCGCGGACCAAATACAACACGCAGGATCGGGCCATGCTGAATCAGTGTGCCGGGCTGCTGTAGGGCAGCAGATACATAGATGCATCCATCTAAAACGGTGGAGTCCGGAAGGGATTCCTGCATATGTGCTCCGGTTCCATATATATTTAAGATGGGAAGAATGATCGTGTGGGAACCAGCTACTTTTTTTATAAAAGGAAGAACAGAATCGATGGAGTATCCCTTGACGCATACGAAAATAACATCGGGAATTTGATCCTGGGATTCATATTCTTCCATTGAGACTGCGTGGACGGGAATGGTTTCTTCCGTCTGGTTCCAGAGATGGCAGATCGTAAGCCCATGTTCCTGCATGGCATGCAGATTGGCACCGCGCGCAATCAGCGTTACATTTTTTCCTGCTTTCGTAAGGGAAGCACCTAAAATTCCGCCGGTTCCTCCGGCACCGATGATTATATAATTCATAAAGAAAAACTCCTTTCTTGCTATATCATAAGTACTGAATTCAGCGTTCGCCTTTGGCTCGGCTTCATTCAGTACTTAGATATGACTCGCACTAAGTTCGAAAAGACCTCACTAAGTGCTCATATTATATCATAACTCTTATTAAGAAATGGAGTTCAATCGTGAGAAATGCAGGGAAAACAGGCCGTTTATTTATTTTTGAAAAAATTCTGAAAAATAGCTTGACAATCCTATATGGCTTTAGTATAATAAGGTACGCGTCTGACGAAGAAATGAATCAGATTAGCAATTAAATAGTGTTTTTATAACTGCGGAGAAATACTCAAGAGGCCGAAGAGGCGCCCCTGCTAAGGGTGTAGGTCGGGCAACCGGCGCGAGGGTTCAAATCCCTCTTTCTCCGTTCCTTTTTTTGAAAAAGACCAGAAAAAATAAAAATAAAAAAGTGCTTGACACTGATGAGGTTTTATGATAAACTAGTCGAGCTGTTGAAGAAACAGCGGTTTCGAAAAGAGAAAACAAAAAATAAATTAAAAAAGTTGTTGACAAGCACAAATGCTTATGATAAAATATACAAGCTGTCGCTGAGACAACAACAAAGAACCTTGAAAACTGAACAGTATGTAAAACCCTGAAAATTCTAAGAACAAAGGCTTTTTGGTAAGCCTTGAAGTTCAAGAGAACATTCAGAACAAAACCAAACAACAGTAATAACGGTTAAAATTAGCCAAGCGAAATTTTGACTGGAATCAAAACTTTAACATGAGAGTTTGATCCTGGCTCAGGATGAACGCTGGCGGCG
>JBNMLY010000207.1:0-2782 GCA_050875065.1 Otoolea sp.
AAATTCACTCTTTTTCAGTCCCAGATCAGCCGTCAGGCTGTCAAGCGCCTGTAGGCCGCCGCCCGAAAGCTGTAAAAACGCCCCATTTTTCAGACGGTAATATTTCTTTTTCTGGCGGTACTGCTCAAGCACCTGCATCAGTTCTGCCGTGTCAAGCCCCGCCGTCTCTATGTTCAGATCCAGCCAGCCCCCGCCCAGTGAGACGCCCATCGACACCTCCGGCGGCGGCAGAATCCGCAGACGGCGGACCGACTCTGAAAGCCAGACTTCCCCCGCCTCCTGGAACTGCGGCATCCCCTCGCTCAGGAGCCGGTACAAAGCTTCCTCGTCCCCTCGGATCACCAGCTCACCTTTCTCATCCTCCCGGTAGGAAAAATAGCGCGTGATCAGGCGGCTGATATAAAATTCCGCCGGTACATCCCGGCATATCTCCCTCGGAACGTGCTCGTCCGCCAGCGGTGAAAATGTATACGTTCCATAGGAAAGCAGCGGTTTCAAGCGAAGCTCATCCGGTGCATCAGTATCAAATTCAAACCGCGCCGAAAGCTCATCCGGACGGTACTTCTCCCAGTCAATCTCCGGGCTCTGCAGGATGCCGAGTGTCTCCATCTTTTCCAATACACGCGCATAAAAGAGCGGAAGATCCCGTTTGCCGACCAGAAGTTCCCGCATCTCCCTCTGCGTGGTGCATTCCCGTCCACCCTGCTCCATCTGCTTCAGGAAAACGCCCATCACCTCCGCGTACAGCTCATTGCAAATAAAGATATGCGTTCCATCCGCCACATAAAAATGCCGTTCTCCCCGAAATGAAATCAGGCGTTCCGGAACCATCACGGCGATTCCCTCGCCTCTCCATTCTGCACGGACCGAAAAATGGGGATTTTCATGCGCCACACGGCGCATGCATTTCATCCCCCGGCCATCCTCCGTCTGCACCTCACGGCCATCCAGCCACTCAAACAAGCGTTCTCTCGCCGCCGGACCAAGCGCCAGCGCCCGCACCACCGGGAGCGGCATCCCCGTATGGCTGCGTATTTCCTCATAATGGCGCGTGTAGGCGTCCGCCTCCTCCAGCAGAAGATCTAAAAATGGGCGGCATTCCGGCGCAAAGGCAGACGGGACGTGCTCAAACGCCATGCCTTTTCCGTATTCCACCCTTTTTCCACCGTGAACCGCCCGCGCAAATTCCAGCAGATTTTTCACAATATAACGCTTTTCCCGTCCGATCCGTGCTTCCAGAAGAACTTCCCCATGCCGGATCTGTAAATAAGGGGACAGATAGACCGGTTCCCGCTCTTCCTCGCCCAGAATCCGCGCCACTTCCCGGTTGGTATACTCGCGGATCATCATCCGTATCTCCGGCGAAGTAGAAACCGGCAGCGTATGCTCGGCCGTCTGCTGACGGAAAAATGCACTCTGAAGCTCTTTTGCGTGTGCACAGGGGCCCCGAAAGGAATTTCCCTCTGCACAAGAACAAGAGTAGTCATAGATCTGACTACCCTTGATAAAAATTCTTGTCTGATATACCTTTGTTTCATCCTCAATCTGTCCCTGTACCCGGACTTCGCCCTTCCAGAAGGTATCTGCGGACATTTTCACTATTTTCATGAGGATTCCTCCATATTACACGATGTTGGCGTCAAATGATCTTTTGACACCTACGATACAAAATTGCTCCGCACTCGCGTGCTCCCGCAATGGCGGGTTCCAAGGTCAAAAATCCTCCTGCAAGCAAGCTTGCGTCGGACTTCCGACCTTTTGACCCTGGTATCACATATGTTCCGGCGATTCCATGCCGAGCAGATCCATACAGGTGTCCATCACCCGCTTTGTCAGTGTGATCAGGCTGATAAAGGCTGCCTGCTTGGCTGTGTCTTCCTCGGAAAGGATCTTATTTTCCAGATAGAATGCGTTAAATGCATCTGCCACGGCTGCCATATACTGGCAGATCTTGTGCGGTGCTGTTTCATAGAACGCAGTCTCTGCGGTCTCTGCAAAGCGGCAGAGGGCCATCTGAAGCGCTTTTTCTGCATCGCTCTCGGCCGGGCGGATCGGAGCTTCTTTCGCATCTGCGCCGCGAAGCTCTTTGTATTTCTCCAAAATGGACTTGATGCGGACGATCATATACTGGATATGAGGACCTGTGTTTCCCTCGAAGGAAATAAAGCGGTCCACATCGAAAATATAATCCTTCGTCGCCTGATTCGAAAGATCCGCATATTTTAACGCTGCCAGACCGATGATCTCGGAAGTACGCGTCATCTCGTCTGCCGGAACCTTCTGCTTCTTCTGAATCTTCTCATATACCTTCTCATCGATATTCTTGATCAGGTTCTCCAGGCGCATGACGCCGCCCTCGCGGGTCTTGAACGGACCGCCGTCCTTGCCGTTCATCGTGCCGAAACCTAAGAAGATCATCGGCGTATCTTCTTTGACGATGCCAGCCTTTTTCGCCACACGGAATACCTGGATGAAATGAAGCTCCTGGCGCTTATCTACGACGTAAATATAGCGATCCGGGTGGAAATCCTGCTCACGCTCGATGATCGTCGCCAGATCGGATGTCGCATACAGGGCCGCACCGTCGGATTTGCGGACGATACAAGGCGGATACTCCTTCGCATCCCCCTCCTGTGCGATATCGACAACCAGAGCGCCGTCGCTCTCATAGGCAAGGCCTTTCTTCTGTAAGTCCTCGATCAGTCCCGGAATGTATGGCTGAGCGTCGCTCTCGCCCTTCCAGAGGTCAAATGATACATTCAGGTTGCCATAGTTCTTTTTC
>JBNMLY010000208.1:0-2730 GCA_050875065.1 Otoolea sp.
GTGGATGGGGCGCCTCGGGCAGAGGCAGAAGATGACTCTGATTTAGAGACATTTTTATCTGGCGGCCAAACGGGTGTGAAAGATCTGGAAACGGTACAGACACAGGAGAAAACCGAAAATATCGATTCAGAAGCCAGCCATTCAGATCCCCCCAAAAAAGATCCGGAAGCGGAAGTTCCGGCACCATCCGGGGCGATACCGGAGACAAGAGCAAATGCAGGCATAGATGAGCTGATTTGGCGGGCGGAAGCGACATCCGAAAAGACAGATGCTGCGATTGAGAAAGCCGAGGAAACCGCCCGGCTGCTGGAAGAGGCAGTGCGGAGGCGGAGTGCGCAGAGGGAGACGGATGAGTCTCAGACAGTGGATGACACAGATGAATCACGCAATGCACGTTCGAACAAAGAACGGCGAGAATCGCTCTTTCAAAGAATTGGATCCTGGATCAAACGTAAGTTTCACGCCCTGCGCCAGGCACTTTTAAACTTGTTTACCCGAATTAAAAACCTGGATCACAAACGTCAGGTTATCCTTGCATTTTTAGAAAATGAGGAAAATCAGAAATCATTTCGTTTGATCAAACGTCAGCTGATGCGGATGCTGCGCCACGTATTTCCAAGAAAGCTTTCCGGGCAGGCGAAATTTGGTGTGGACGATCCGTACCTGATGGGACAGATCCTGAGTGCAGCGGCATTTTTGTATCCGTTATATGGAAAACAGATTCGGCTGACACCGGTTATGGATGCGGAAGCGCCGATGCTGGACGGAGGCCTTTCGTTTCGCGGCAGAGTCCAGATTGGCGTGCTGGCGCTGATGGTGCTTCGAATCTGGATGGATAAGAATATCCGGACACAGGTTCACAAATATAGAAACCGAGGAGGAAGATAATATGGCAGACAATCAGTTTGCATCGACGATCGGTGCGTTATTTCAGGGGATGGATGAGTTCGTCACGACAAAAACAGTCGTGGGAGAGCCGGTGACAGTTGGCGATGCGATTATACTTCCGCTTGTGGATGTAACCTGCGGCATGGCAGCGGGCACATTTGGACAGTCGGCGAAGGAGAAAAATGCAGGCGGTATGAGTGCCAAGATGACGCCGAGCGCAGTGCTGGTGATCCAGAATGGTATGACGAAGGTGGTTAATATCAAACATCAGGACGCCCTGACCAAGGTCCTCGATATGGCGCCGGATCTCGTCAACAAATTCATCGGAGGCAGCACGGGTCCGATCGATGCGGAGACGATGCAGACGGCCGAGGAGATGGCGAACGAGATGGAAGAGAAGAAAGAAAAATAGTAATAGTGGAAATTCGAAAAAAAGAATATCTCCATAGAAAAATTCTTCTGAGAAAATTTTTTAATTGCAAAATACAGAACATACATTGTAAAAACGAAGAATCTAAGGGGAATAAGTAAGAAAGCAGATTAAAAAACGAAATAAAAATAAAACGCTTCATAAAATGATTATAGCACACGATCCAATGCTGGATATTTTTGACGATGATCGTCAGCCATTTAACTTCTTTTGAAAACAGACATTTCAGAGAGGTATCATTCTATGAAGCGTTTATTTGGTTTAGTCCTTTTTTCCATGGGATTTGGCATGACGCTGGTGCTCATTTTCCCTAAAAATTTCCTGTGGGTCAGCACGGCCATTTCCCTGATGATTGTCGGGTACAATCTGTTCTGCCGGTGAAACCTTTATGCCTTCTCAAGCGGCAGAATTACCGTAAAGCAGCTTCCCTCATCCACCTGACTGGACACCTCGATGGTTCCGTGCATCAGATCAACAATTCTCTTTGTAATTGCAAGCCCCAGTCCGTGTCCCTTTTCGTCCGGATCGGAGTTGTTGCTGTAAAATTTCTCAAAAATCCGTTTCATTGTGGCATCATCCATGCCGACGCCGGTATCCCGGATGGAAACACGGACATTTCCCTCGGTAACAGCCAGTTTGGCAGAGAGCATACCGCCAGCCGGAGTGAATTTGATGGCATTTTGCAGGAGATTGATCCAGACCTGCTGCAGCATCTCACAGTTGCCGTAAAACCTGCACGCCGTTAAATCAATGTCGAGATTTAAGTGCTTTTTATCCCAGAGCGGTTCTAAGAGAAGAATCGCCTGTCGGATCTGCTCGTCGAGGCTGAACGTCGTCTGCCCGGTGACGATCTCCTGTTTTTCCAGCCGGGAAAGCAGGAGAATGTTGCCGGTCATCGTGGTAAGCTGACGTGTGCTGTCGATGATGATGCGCGTGTATTCGTTTCGATCTGCCTCCGAGAGGGATGGATCCTGTAAAAGGGTCGCATAGCCCTCGATAGCGGCGAGCGGTGTCTTGAACTCATGCGAAACTGTGGTCACGAAATCATTTCGCAGTGATTCAATGCTGTTTAGTTCCTGTACCATACGGTTGAAATTCTCCGTCAGATCGCGGATTGCCTGCAGGGACTTGAAATTTGGCACATGTACCGAGAAATCACCGTCTGCAACCCGCTTGGCAGCAAGGCTGATTGCACCGATCGGGCAGAGAATTTTTGACCAGAGGAACAGTGAAAGAGCGATACTGAATGCCAGACTGCTTAAGAATGACATGATGCTCGGAAAATTTGGCCCCAGAATCTGGAAGATTTCGTGTTCATCGGATCCGCTCGTTAAAAAGGAGACAAAGTAGCCGGTCAGCATCGGCATCAGCGAAGATACCAGAAAGAAAAAGACCAGAAGCGTCAGCCAGTA
>JBNMLY010000209.1:0-2728 GCA_050875065.1 Otoolea sp.
GCGCAGTCTGATGCTGAATACGGAAATGATGACAAAAGATTTGGGGACGGTACTGGTTGGGGAAAATGCAGTACAGGAAGGGCTTATTGATGCATGCGGCGGGATTCGCGAGGCACTTCAGCGGTTAAACCAAATGATTGATAGACAAACGGATAAAATAAAAGAGAAATAAAAAAGAAAACAAACGTATGTGCGAAAAAGAACGAGGGCGTTGCTTTTTTTCTTAAATTTAGGTATACTTATTTAGATAATGAAAAATGATCCATCCGCCAATTTTCTGGTAAGAAAAGGAACCAAGTGTTTTCTAAGGAAAATTTGCGGATACATATGGAAATATTGGAGGCGTGAAATAGGTGACAGGTACAAGCAGGAAGAGACAGGATAAAAAACGTTCGGGGGAAGCAGCTGCAACGGAGAAAAGGGCCGGACGATCCAGAAAGTCGCCTGCGGCGAAACGAGCGGAGGAGGCACTGAGCGAGAAGAAAAGCCGGAAGAAGAAAACGACTCAGGCAGCTGGGGATGAGATAGTGGTCAATAAGCGTTCAGGGAAAGCCCTGTCGATGGCAGAAGACGTAGGAACGGGTGGATTTATGGGAACGGAAGTGGCGATTATTGTGACATTTGCAATATCGTTGCTTTTGTTTTTGAGCAATTTTGGCATTTGTGGATTTGTCGGCAGCCTTTTTCAGTCGATTGTTCTGGGAATATTTGGTCTGATGGGATACCTGATGCCGATCCTGCTGTTTATGGGAACCTGCTTTTATCTCTCTAATCGGGGAAACCGGAAAGCGGTGATTAAAATGTTGTCTGTGGGCGCCGTGCTTTTGGCTCTGTGCGGTCTTTCCCAGCTTATATTTGGCGGGGGAATACACTTGGACTGGAGTGTGGGGGACTATTATTCTCAGTCAGGTCTGCATGGAGGCGGCTTGGTAGGTGGCCTATTAGTAATCGTTCTTTGTGGTACCTTGGGAACAATTGGAGCATTCCTACTTCTGGTTGTCTTGTTGGCGATCGGCGTGGTATGTATTACGGAACGCTCGCTGGTGGATTTAATTAAACAGGGGAGTGGTATGGCATATGAATATGCTAGGGAGGATTTGAGCCGGCGTCGTGTACGTCATGAAGAACGAAAAGAAGAAAAAAACCAGATGCGGAGAGAACAGCGTGTAGATCAGCGTGTGCGGGGAGTGGATTTACAGGGAGCCCGGTTGGTTACGTTTTCAGAAGTGCCGGATGTTTCAGTGGAAAATTCGGATGAGGGAGAACGGATATCTGAGAATGTACAAAATGAGTTTCAGGAGTCTTATCCGGTGCAGGAAACAGCAAACCCGTCAATGGAAAATGTGGAGAATCCGGCCGATGTATTCAGAGGACAGATTGTTCACGGGGGCAGTCCGCTCGAAAGGGAGCCGGAGAGTTCCTTAGAAGAACCCGATCATGGCCCGAGTGATCCAGAAGATTTTCAGAAACATGAATCGGGGGAGGGAACATTCTCTGGTTCTTTTGGCGCAGAGATAAGTAGGAAAAGCATTGATTTTGAAAAAGAAAACCAGACAGAAACATCCGTTGTTCATTTAGAGGAAATACCGACTCAAAAAACAGTGGATGCAAAACGGGTGGAACCAGAGGAAGAATCCGATGATCCAGGAGTCTTAAGTGATCAGCTTCTAAAGCGCCTATATGTGCGTCGTGATACGCGGACGATGGAAGAGTTGGCCGGTGGAGGTGCTCAAAAAGGACCAGGATATTATCCTGAAAAACGATCTGGCTATTCAGCTCCGGCTATACCGGAAGATCAGACTAGGTCTCCAGAAATGAAGGTGGAAGGGCTGCCGGAGAGAATGCCGGAAGATGGCTGGGAGACGGTTACGATGGAGGATGAAATAGGGCAGGGCGAAGAGACAGACTTCCCAAATAAAATCGGAGACGTGAAAGAAGATATATTTGCTTCGGAAAAATTGCCGCAGGAAGAAAGTTATCTATCAGCGAAGTCGATGACGAGAGTAAAACTTGCAGATTCAGAAATGTTGGAAGAAGAACCGGATTCTATGTCTGTTTCGGACAATCGAATCGAATATTCAACGGATGATGAGCAAGAGGCGGACGAGGAAACCGTTCGTCCGATCGACGGTTATTATAAGACATTGGAATCCGAACGCGGTGAGTCCAATGGAAGCTTTTTTGTCCCAGAGAACCCTAAAACCGTTGTGACGGCATCTGGAAAAGTGATCGAGACGGATACCGAGGCGATTCAGAAGACGTTGGAACAAAAACGAGAGGAGCGAAAAGCTCTTCCGGTTGAGGAACTGACGGTTCCAGAGCAGATTGAGCGCCAGGAAGAGGAAGAAAAGAAGGTTCAGAAAGAATACATATTCCCGCCGCTGACACTGTTAAAACGCGGTACAGGACAGACGGATTTTTCGGATCAGGAGTACCGCGAGACAGCGATCAAACTGCAGCAGACACTCCAGAATTTCGGTGTGGGTGTGACGGTTACAAACATCAGCTGTGGGCCGACGGTCACGCGCTATGAGCTTCATCCAGAACAGGGGGTCAAGGTCAGCAAGATCGTGGCGCTGGCGGATGATATCAAGTTAAACCTGGCAGCAGCGGATATTCGTATTGAGGCGCCGATTCCTGGCAAGGCGGCGGTTGGAATTGAAGTTCCGAACAAGGAAAACCATGTGGTTTTACTGCGCGATCTGTTGGAATCAGAAGCCTTTAAGGA
>JBNMLY010000210.1:0-2715 GCA_050875065.1 Otoolea sp.
ATCCGGGTTATAGCTTTGCAGCACCTGCTGCCGACCTGCCAGATTATCGCAAAGGATACCATCTACCAGCACCTGGAAGTCATCCGTCATCTCCAGTGTTTTATGCGGTAAAAGTGCTGCCATACCGAGCCTTGTATAAGACGGAAGAACACTCAACTGTACAGAAAGTTTTGCCGTGCATTTCGGGTCATCCTGCATTCGGGCAAACAATTCCTGTCCGACCTCGTAACGCATGGCGTCCGAAATGATGACCACGGTGCGTTCCTTGGTATAGCGCAGGTTGGCATTGTAAAACTCCCGCTGCAACGGAATTTCCGAAAATGCGGCATCCTGCTGGATTCCAGCATTCCATGCTGGGAGCAGACAAGCCAGATATTCGTTCGTGTAGATATTTTCCACCAGTTCCCGAAGCGGCTCAAAGCTTTCCGTGCTCTCCAGCTGGTCGTAATAATAGTAAAATTTCCGATACTGCTGATCCATATTGTAATCCGCAGCAAGATATCGGTCGATGATTGACTTTAAGCCATCTGTGGCATGGTAATCTGCTTCCTTCACCATGCTGTATGCACTGGAAAGCATCTGATAGGTTTTCCCGGTCTTTCTGCCAAAGTGCATTTTAGCCCGTTTTTCACAGAGTTCCGGAATGGTAAATCCGTTTACGATTGCACCGATATCTTCCGAAACAAGTCTGCCAATGAGCCACTTTACCAGCACCTGATCCACGGCAAGGAAAGTGTCGCACTCCACCAAATCGTCCACTCGCATTCCTGCAAATGCCGAAAGAACATTCAGCCCTTTGGCAACGTGCGCCGACAGAGCATCGTATTTGTCCCGGTACAGGACGCTGTTCATCAGGCTATCGAGAAATGCGATGATATTACCGGACTTGTAGGAGACAAAGCTCTTCCATGCTGCCGGAAGCTCTGCCTGCACATATCGACCAGTATAAGTAACGAACAATGTTACCAGCAGCCGTTCCAGACTCGGCTTTGTATCAGTGTATCCGAAATGCTGCTCACAGAGCTGCCAGAATGCAGACAGCAGATCGTATTTTTCAAACTCCTGCAAGAAAGCATTGTCCACCAGCTCGCCATCCGTCAACACGATGCGCACGACTTCCTCAAAAGAGCAGGTACGCGCCTTGCAGACTGCACTCAGCAGACCGACAAGGATATTTTCTTCATTGAAGTTTTCGATTTCCAAATCATAGAACCGCTGAGTACGCTCTTTATTGGCGAAAAACTTGATGTGCTTCTCAATAACCGGCTTGTACTTCTCCTCGATACCGAGGTCAACCGACAGCAGGGAGGCACGGTCAGCAAAGAACCGTCTGGAATACAGCATTGTATCCTCCAGATGGTTGTCCCTTACATCCGGCTTCGGAAACGGTGCATAAATCAGATAATTCGTGGTCTTATCCACACGCTCCAGAAAATACTTTGTATAGAACTGGTTATCCGGCTGGAGATGGTAGACCTTCGCATTCTGAAGCTCTACCGTCTCCATATCCTCGGCAAATTCTGACTTGTCATCATACCAAAAAACCAGTTTCCGGGTCTCCCCGGTAAATTCCGCATTCAGGCGGTCTATAATTTGTTTCAGGTTCAATTCTGCCATATCAATTTCCTTTACTTGATAGATTCCGCCCTTTGGGGAATATCATACAGGCAGTTACGCCTTGATCCGGTTGTTGCCTGTGATGCTGCTAATATAATCGTCAATATCCTGCACGATGCAATGATCCCCCATTGTGTGCAGTGATTCAAAATACTTTGTGATATACCCATAGATGCCATACTCTTCAAAGGTCTTTGCCACATCTGCACCGGAAAGCCCTTTGAAATGACGGTACCGCTCCATGCAATAAATCAAAAAATTGGATTCTTTGCTCATCGCTCACGCCTCCTCCGGGTAATCATAGGAGCCTGTCAGAAGTTCATCTTGATACATGGTATACAGCGTCATCGGGCTGTAATGCCACAATTTTGATTTTTCATCCGAAAGTTCCTGATAGAGCTTGGACTGATAAAAGCGGGAAATCGCTTTTTCATCATCCACATTGCTGTTTTTTGTAATCTGTTCGATGATGGGCGGCACAATGATTGCAAGCATTGCGCTGAACTGATCTTCATTCATACAAGCTCCCTCCCTTCAAAATGCAAATATTGCAGGGACTTCTCAGTTGCAAACACCAGCTGGTTGAACAATTTCCGAATCTTGAGTGCTGCCAGTGTCTGTTCCTTATCCAACACTCCGGTCATATACAGGGTAATGGTGCGGTACACATCATCATTTGCCACAGCACCATAAATAAGGTCATGCTGCTTTCCATGATAGGTTCCCTGACGGTTCTCAGCTACAAAATCCAGCCATGCTTCATCTGGGCTATCAAAACGCAGCAAGCTGCACTCCTTGAAAGCCACAGCTTCCTCTACGGAATAAATATTGAGCGTAGCGGCTCCTGTTTTGCGGCGGTCAGTGACCTTTTGAGCGAAGTTCACTGCCTGATCGCGGTTAGTGGTGGTGTAAAATCCAAAACCAAAGTCCAGATAGCGATTTTGCCGGATAAGTTTCGGCTGTTCTACGATAACATTGCTTCCGTGGTACAAAATCATTGCAAACGCCTCCTGTTCCTCTTATTTCTTTTCTTTCACCATGATGTTCTTGCTGTCCGCCAGCACCTCATAGAACTTGCCGTCCTGCGCGGTCTGGAGC
>JBNMLY010000211.1:0-2701 GCA_050875065.1 Otoolea sp.
TTTCAAAAGGAAAAACGCTGGTTGTATCGGAGGTATTGAAAGCGTTTGACGGGGAAACATCCAGTCATTTGAACCAGAAGAAAAAGTATTTTTATGTGGTTCAGCCGATTCTGGCCAAGAGCAGTGATGCGGCGCCGATCGATTCGGATGTGGCGGCTGGAAATGGAAAAAATACGGCAGGTGTGCAGGGCGTTCTTCTTCTGATGGCATCCACGGAAAATTCGGCGCTTTTGCAGGAAAAAATGATGCAAAAAACGGGCGTTTTGCAGCTCGTCATGTTCTGCCTAATTCTGATCGCGGACTTTCTGGCGGCGGCCTGCCTGCTGAAGCCATTTCGCCGTCTGCAGCAGCAGCTCGACATGGTGGCAGAGGGAAATCTGGATCAGGATATTGATGTAAAGACGTACCGGGAGACACGGGATATTTCCGAGGCAGTCATGCAGACGATCCGGAAGTTGAAAAACCTGGATCAGTCGCGTCAGGAGTTTGTCTCCAATGTGTCGCATGAGCTGAAAACACCGCTGACCTCGATCCGGGTGCTGGCGGATTCACTGATGGGGATGGAGAATGCCCCGGCGGAGCTGTACCAGGAATTTATGCAGGATATTTCGGCGGAGATCGACCGTGAGGGCAAGATCATCGACGATCTGCTGACCTTAGTCAAGATGGATAAATCGTCGCCGGATCTGAATATTGCCCAGACCTCGATCAACGGTCTTCTGGAGCAGATTTTGAAACGCCTGACGCCGATTGCAAAGAAACGGAACATTGAGATTACCTATGAGAGCAAGCGGGAAGTGCTGGCGGATGTGGATGAAGTGAAATTGAGTCTGGCGCTTTCGAATCTGGTGGAAAATGCGGTCAAATATAACCGGGAGGAAGGAAAAGTCTGGGTGACGCTGGACGCCGATCACAAGTTCTTTTATGTGAAGGTAGAAGATAACGGCGTAGGAATCCCGAAAGAATTTCAGGAACGGGTATTTGAGCGTTTTTACCGCGTGGATAAGGCGCGCTCACGGGAGACAGGTGGTACCGGGCTTGGACTTGCGATCACAAAGAACATCATTCTTCTTCATCAGGGGGCGATCCGCCTGAAGAGTGAAGAGGGGAATGGAGCAACCTTTACGGTGCGGATTCCGTTGAATTATATTCCATAAAAAGCGTATAATGCCTCAGTCAATTTAGCAGCTCTTGGTGTGTGCGGTTTTGTCTCTGGATCGGGAAACTGAAAGGGTAGAGAAAACGCGTGGAGCGCGTCTGGTTCTCGGAGAATCCGAAGAGGAAAAAGAAATTAAGAAGTAAGCGAATCAGTCTATGCAAAAAGAATAGAAAACAAAAAAATGCTGACAATAAAAAGTGCAGGCAGAATGAATGCACAAGGTACTATGATACACAAAGTGTATGTAATATATATAAATGAAAGTTTCCCAACATCTGGTTAGACAAAAATAGAAATCATATGAGCCCACGCGGCGGAAAGGAACGAGCTATGAAACATCTGGAAATTGAAAAGGTGATCGGACGGGAAATTGTTGATTCGAGGGGAAATCCGACGGTAGAGGCAGAAGTGTATCTGTCAGACGGAAGCATCGGGCGCGGTGCGGCACCGAGCGGCGCATCGACGGGTGAGTTTGAGGCGCTGGAGCTGCGCGACGGCGACAAGGCACGGTTCGGCGGCAAAGGCGTACAGAAAGCAGTCCAGAATGTGAACACGATGATTGCGGAAACATTGAAAGGCATGGATCCGGCGGATGTCTACGCGGTTGACAAAGCGATGATTGAGGCGGATGGAACGAAGGACAAGTCCAAATTGGGCGCGAATGCGATCCTGGCGGTTTCAATCGCGAGTGCGCGGGCGGCAGCCAATGCGTATGGTCTTCCGCTGTACCGCTTTCTCGGCGGTGTATCCGGACACCGCCTGCCGGTTCCGACGATGAACATTTTAAACGGCGGTGCACATGCGGCAGACACAGTGGATGTACAGGAATTTATGATTATGCCGGTCGGTGCGGAGAGCTTTCGAGAGGGACTTCGCTGGTGTACCGAGGTATTTCATGCACTGGCAGCGCTGCTCAAAGAGAGGGGATTGGCAACCTCCGTCGGCGATGAGGGCGGTTTTGCGCCGGATCTGGGAAGTGATGAGGAAGCAATCCAGTGCATCTTGGAGGCGGTGGAGAGAGCTGGATATAAGCCGGGCGAGGATTTTGTGCTGGCGATGGATGCGGCTTCCAGTGAGTGGAAGAGCGGCAAGAAGGGCGAATATCTTCTTCCGAAGAGCGGCAAACACTTTACTTCCGAGGAACTGATCGCACATTGGAAACAGCTCTGCGAGAAATATCCGATTGCTTCGATCGAGGATGGCCTGGATGAGGAAGACTGGGAAGGCTGGCAGAAGATGACCGCGGAGCTTGGCGGACAGGTGCAGCTGGTAGGCGATGACTTGTTTGTAACGAACACGGAGCGTCTGGAAAAAGGCATCCGCCTTGGCTGTGGTAATTCCATCCTGATTAAGCTGAACCAGATCGGCTCCGTTTCTGAGACGCTGGAGGCGATTAAGATGGCCCACAAGGCAGGTTACACGGCGATTGCGTCCCACCGTTCCGGCGAGACCGAGGATACGACAATCGCGGATCTGGCGGTTGCATTGAATACCTGCCAGATTAAGACAGGTGCGCCGAGCCGCAGCGAGCGCGTGGCGAAA
>JBNMLY010000212.1:0-2666 GCA_050875065.1 Otoolea sp.
GATCGCGATTCTGAATTCCCGGCTCTCAGCCGGGGAACGCTATGACCAGTGGGAGCGGGCGGCGCGGGGCGAGGTTTCCGTGATGATTGGACCGCGATCGGCGCTGTTTGCCCCATTTTCCAATCTGGGACTGATTCTGATCGACGAGGAACATGAGGGCGCCTACAAGAGTGAGACGATGCCGCGCTATCACGCGAGAGAGGTGGCGGCGGAGCGCGCCCGCCTGTCGGGGGCATCGATGGTTTTAGGCTCAGCGACGCCGTCCCTGGAGTCGTATCTGCGGGCGCAGAATGGCGAATACGTGCTTCTTTCCCTGCGTCACCGGGCGATGGCGGGAAGTGCCCTGCCGAAGGTGCAGATCGCCGTTATGCGTGCGGAGATGCAGGCGGGAAATAAATCGGTGTTCAGCCGGGCGTTAGATGCGATGCTGGAAGAGAGGCTGGCGCGTGGCGAGCAGGCGATGCTTTTTATGAACCGCCGCGGCTACTCCAATTTTGTCTCCTGCCGTTCCTGCGGAAAGGCGGTGACCTGCCCGCACTGTGATGTGTCCCTGACACTGCACGGGAAAAACCGGCTGGTCTGCCATTACTGCGGTTACACGATCCCGCTGATGAAGCAGTGTCCGTCCTGCGGCTCTCCCTATATCGCGGGATTTGGAGCCGGGACACAGAAGATGGAAGAGTTTACGAAAATGCGGTTCCCGGATGCGCGGATCCTGCGGATGGATGCGGATACGACGGCGAAAAAAGGCGGGCATGAGGCGATTCTGGAGGCATTTGCAAAGCGGGAGGCGGACATCCTGATCGGCACGCAGATGATTGTCAAAGGGCATGATTTTCCGGGCGTGACGCTGGTCGGGATTCTGGCGGCGGACCTTTCCTTAAATACGCCGGATTACCGCAGCGCGGAGCGGACGTTCCAGCTTCTGACGCAGGCGGCCGGCCGGGCAGGGCGCGCGGGTACATCCGGCGATGTGGTCATTCAGACGTACCAGCCGGACCATTATGCGGTACAGGCGGCAGCGGCGCAGGATTATGAGCTGTTTTACAGCCATGAGATCAATTACCGGAGGCTGCTCCATTATCCGCCGGTCTGCCAGATGGCGGCGGTTTATTTCGCCTGCGGTGATGAGGCGGTGCTGGATGAATGTGCCGGGATGGCGGCCCAGCGGCTGCGTGAACAGGCAGAATGCATCGGTCCGGTTCCGGCACCGGTTTACAAAGTTAATGACATCTACAGAAAAATTTTATATATAAAGTGTGAAAAATGTGCTATACTGGATCAAATCAGGGGTCAGATTGAGACCCTGACCGCCGCAGATGCAAAATTTCAGGCGGTTCAGATTCAATACGATATATCATAGAGAGGAAGAGTGTATAAAATGGCAATCCGATCAATTAGAACCATTGGCGATGAGGTACTGAAAAAAGAGTGTAAGGCAGTGACGGAGGTAACCGATCACACGCTTGAACTGATAGAAGATATGTTTGACACGATGTATTCAGCTGGCGGCGTAGGCCTGGCAGCACCGCAGGTCGGCATCCGCAAACAGATTGTGGTAATCGACGTGGAGGACGGCAACCAGTATGTCCTGATCAACCCGGTAATCGAGGAAATGTCCGGCAGCCAGACAGGTCAGGAAGGCTGCTTAAGCGTTCCAGGCAAGGCAGGCGTGGTAACCCGCCCGAGCCATGTGAAGGTACGCGCGCTGAACGAGAAGATGGAAGAATTCGTCCTGGAAGCCGATGATTTCCTGGCACGTGCGATCTGCCATGAGTGCGATCACCTGCATGGACATCTGTATGTAGAGCTGGTAGAAGGCCCGTTAGAGGATGTAGCGGCTGAGGAAGAATAGAGCTTTCGTATTCATAAGCAGAAAATGGGTTATTGTTTGCAGAAAAGAATTTTCTGGATTAAAGATGCTGCAAGATACAGCGGCATTGGATTTTGCCGTGCCTAAATGTGAAGAATCGGCAAGATCTTGAGAAATGGATAAGAGTGGGGTGACAGACAGATATGAAGATCGTATTTATGGGAACGCCGGATTTCGCGGTTCCGACGCTGGAAGCGCTCTATCAGAGCCGGCATGAGATAGCGGCGGTGGTGACACAGCCGGACAAGCCGAAGGGACGCGGCAAGGCGATGGCGATGCCGCCGGTAAAGGAAAAGGCACTGGAATATGGAATTCCGGTCTATCAGCCGGTGCGCGTCCGCAAGGATGAGGCATTTTTGGAAGAGCTGGAGAAGATTCAGCCGGATGTGATCGTCGTGATCGCGTTCGGACAGATCCTGCCGGAGCGGATCCTGAACCTGCCGAAATACGGCTGTATCAATATCCATGCATCACTTCTGCCAAAATACCGTGGGGCAGCCCCGATCCAATGGGCGGTCATCAATGGCGATGAAATCAGCGGTGTGACGACGATGCAGATGGATGTCGGACTGGATACCGGCGATATTCTGGAGACAGTAGAGGTGCGTCTGGACCCGAAGGAGACGGGGGGCAGCCTGTTCGACCGTCTGAGTCTTGCGGGCGGCGAGCTGATTCTCTCCACGCTTGAGAAAGCGGAGGCGGGAACCCTGCATCCGATCAAACAGGATGAGGCACAGGCGACGCACGTGACGATGTTAGATAAATCGATGGGGCAGATCGACTGGTCGATGGA
>JBNMLY010000213.1:0-2644 GCA_050875065.1 Otoolea sp.
ACTTAAAGGTCGTACTCTGGTAGATCGGCAGAATCCTCGGTTCTCCATTTTTCGGCTGCCATCCGCCCTGGATGCAGGTTGTTTCCATTGAACGTTTCATTTTCCTTCTCCTTCATATGTTTGTCTTGAAACAATTTTTTATAGTAATAGCCCATTTTGACCGCAAGGGTGTTTTCTGAACTGTCACTGACTTTTCTCTCAATCTGTCAAATATCCGGTCACAGCCATCTGGCTATCCGACCATCCGTGCGCAGATCCCCATTCTGCCCGGCCAAAAACACAGATTGAGCGCAGCCACTTTAAAATGCTGCTCTTTTACATTACCATATCAAATAACGAAAGCTGATTGCTCTCCGGCAGCCCGGTCAGAATCCCCAATTCTGCCATCAGGTCGCACACCGTCTTTGTTACCTTGGTGCGGTTGATGAAGTCCTCTTTCGACAAGAACTTTCCATCCTCCGCCGCAAAGACGATCGCATCGGCCGCCTTTTCCCCCAATCCGTCGATGCTACTTAGCGACGGCATCAGCTTTCCATCGATGATCTGGAAATTGCGGGCTTTTGCCCGGTAAATATCAATCGGCATGAACTCAAACCCGCGCGCGTACATCTCCTGTACGATACGCATATCACGCAACGTGTCCTGCTCCTTTTTAGAAAGCGTGTCCGACCGGCTCTTGTAGTCTGCCAGATGGTATTCCAGCTTATCCCGCCCCTGACACATCAATTTATAAGAAAATCCACTCGCACGGATACTGAAATACGCCGCATAGTACGCCAGCGGGTAAAATACCTTACAGTACGCCACTCGCCAAGCCATCATAACATAAGCCGCCGCATGTGCCTTCGGGAACATGTACTTGATTTTCAGGCAGGAATCGATGTACCACTGCGGGACATCGTGGGCTTTCATTTCCTCAATCCACTCCGGTTTCAGTCCTTTTCCCTTTCGGACCGACTCCATGATGGTGGACGAAAGTCCCTCCTCGAGTCCCTTCTGAATCAGATAAATCATGATATCATCTCGACAACAGATCGCCGTCTGAATCGTCGCCTGTCCGCTCAAGATGAGGTCTTTTGCATTGCCCAACCATACATCCGTACCGTGAGACAGACCGGAAATCCGCACCAAATCCGAAAAATACTTCGGTTTGGCGTCGATCAACATCTGCATCGCGAAGTCTGTACCAAACTCTGGGATACCGAGCGCCCCCAGTTTACAGCCGCCAAGATCCTCCGGCGTGACGCCGAGCGCCTCCGTGTTCTGGAAGAGGCTCATGACTTCCTTCGAATCTAGCGGAATATCCTTAACCGGGTCAAGTCCCGTTAAATCCTGCAGCATACGAATCATGGTCGGATCATCGTGTCCGAGAATATCAAGCTTTAACAAGTTATGGTCGATCGAGTGGTAATCAAAATGGGTCGTGACGGTACGCGTCGTCATATCGTCCGCCGGATGCTGCACCGGCGTAAAGGAATCAATCTCCTCGCCAAGCGGCAGTACGATGATACCGCCCGGATGCTGTCCGGTAGTACGCCGCACACCGACGCAGCCGGACACGATGCGCTCAATCTCACACCGCCTCTTGCGGATGCCCTTGTCCTCATAATAATGCGCCACGAAACCATAGGCCGTCTTGTCCGCCAGCGTACCGATCGTCCCCGCACGGAAGGTCTGTCCTTTTCCGAAGATAACCTCCGTGTAACTGTGTGCACGGCTCTGGTACTCACCGGAGAAATTTAAGTCGATATCCGGCTCCTTGTCGCCCTTGAATCCCAGGAACGTCTCGAACGGGATATCGAATCCATCTTTTTTCAGTGGTTTGCCACACTTCGGACATAACTTATCCGGCATATCGCACCCGGCCATACCCGAAAACTTCTTTACATCTTCCGAGTCAAAATCATAATAGTGGCAGTTTGGACAGTAATAATGCGGACTCAGCGGATTAACCTCCGTGATACCGGACATCGTCGCCGCTAGGGAGGATCCAACCGATCCTCGCGAACCAACCAGATATCCGTCCTCGTTCGATTTCCATACCAGTTTCTGCGCGATAATGTACATAACGGCAAATCCGTTGGAAATGTTCGAGTGAAGCTCGCGCTCCAGACGGTCTACCACGACTTTCGGCAGCTCTTCGCCGTACATATCGTGTGCGCGGTTATAGCAGATGGTACGCAGCGTCTCATCGGAATTCGGAATGACCGGCGGACACTTGTCCGGACGGACCGGGGAAATGCGCTCGCACATCGCCGCGATCTTGCGCGTGTTTGTGATGACGATCTCCTCCGCCTTGTCGCTGCCCAAATATTCAAATTCCTTGAGCATCTCCTCGGTCGTCCGAAGGTAGAGCGGTGCCTGATCGTCCGCATCCTTGAAGCCCTTGCTCGCCATGATGATGCGGCGGTAGACCTCGTCCTCCGGATCGAGGAAATGAACGTCACAGGTCGCGCAGACCGGCTTGTTCCACTGTTCACCGAGTTCAATGACCTTCCGGTTCAGATCCTGCAGATCCTCCCAGGTATTCACCGAACTCTTTTCATCGCGCAGCATAAATGCGTTGTTCCCAAGCGGCTGTACTTCCAGATAATCATAGAAGTTGACAATCCTGGAAATCCGCTGTTCGGACTTATCATTCAAG
>JBNMLY010000214.1:0-2620 GCA_050875065.1 Otoolea sp.
AGTTTTCACAGATGAATCTTCATGGAAAAGTGCTGATGGAGACGCATATCAATGGGTACTTTTTTATCTACAATCATCTCGATGCACTACCGGAAGATTGTCTCTATATCGTAACCGATAAATTTCCGGAAATGCTGGAAATGTATAAAAAATTGATTGAAATGCTTCCGATTCGAAGAAAAATTTTGTTCATCGCGGATGCAGATATGAATCTACCAATTCGCCGTTCCTGTGTGGATGCCCTGATTGCCTGCATGAGCGATACCGAGCATTCTCTTTACAGCCGTGTACCGTATATTCAGGCGGTAACGCCGTATTTAAAAGAACAGGCGGTGGTCTGCGGCGGGCTGTTTGGCTACCGGGGCGAGAACCGGAGCCAGAAACTGCTGGCAGAAAAATACCCGGAGGGTGTTCCGCTGCCGTTTTCCTTGGACGCATTTTTGAAATCATACCAGGAAGCGGGCTATCAGGTACAGACGCAGCTTTTGGGTTCGACCTCCCAGGCAGAAAAGCGGGATAAATATTGTTTTTCCTGCCATGTAGATGGGGAGACATTGTATCTTTACAGTTACCAGGCAGATAAAACCCCGTGACATCCATACAAAAATATATTATACTAGAGCGTATTCGAACATACTTTTCCCAGTGGATACTGTGGCAGAACTGTTTGGATACGCTTTTTTATGATATTTGTATAATTTGGGAAGGAAAATAGATATGAGCAAATACGACACACTCAACCCGATGCAGCGGGAGGCGGTTTTTCACACAGAGGGGCCGCTTTTAGTTCTGGCAGGCGCCGGTTCTGGAAAAACGCGTGTCCTGACACACCGGATTGCGTATTTAATCGAGGAAAAACACGTGGCGCCGTGGAATATCATGGCGATCACGTTTACGAATAAAGCGGCGGCGGAAATGCGCGAGCGTGTGGACAAGATTGTCGGGGAAGGCGCGGAGGCGATCTGGGTCAGCACCTTCCATTCAAGCTGCGTACGGATTTTGCGGCGGTTTATCGACCGGCTGGGATATGATACGAATTTTACCATCTACGATGGCGACGACCAGAAAACGCTGATGAAGCAGGTGCTCAAGAAGATGCAGGCGGACCCGAAGCAGTTTAAGGAGCGGGCGGTGCTGTCGCGCATTTCCTCGGCGAAGAATGACCGGATCACGGTGGATGAGTTTGAGCAGCAGGCGGGAGCCGATTTCCGGGAGAAAAAGATTGCCCAGATTTACCGGGAATACCAGAAGGAGCTCAAGAAGAATAATGCGCTGGATTTCGACGATCTGCTGGTAAAAACGGTAGAGCTTTTTGAGGCCGATGCGGATGTGCTGGAGTATTATCAGGATAAGTTCCGGTATATCATGGTGGACGAGTATCAGGATACGAACCTCGTGCAGTTTAAGCTGGTGGATCTGCTGGCGGAGAAATACAGAAATATCTGTGTGGTCGGTGATGATGATCAGTCGATCTACAAGTTCCGCGGGGCAAATATTGAAAATATTCTGAGTTTTGAAAAAGCATTTCCGGGCGCGTGCGTGATCAAGCTGGAGCAGAACTATCGTTCGACCCAGAGTATTCTCGACGCGGCGAACGAGGTGATCCGGCACAACCGCGGCAGAAAGGATAAGACGCTGTGGACGGCCAACGACGAGGGGCCGAAGGTGCGCTTCCGCCAGTATGATACGGCCTATGAGGAAGCGGATGCCATTATCCGTGACATTGAGCGCGAAAAAGAAGAGAAACATGCGGAATATTCGGATTTTGCCGTGCTGTACCGTACCAATGCACAGTCGCGTCTTCTGGAAGAAAAATGTATTTATTACAGCATTCCGTACCGGCTGGTCGGCGGCGTTAATTTCTATCAGCGTAAGGAGATCAAGGATATTCTCTGCTATTTAAAAACGATCGCCAATGGGCGCGATGACCTGGCGGTGCAGCGTGTCATCAATGTGCCGAAGCGCGGCATCGGCGCGACCTCGATCGGAAAAGTGACGATCTATGCGTCGGCCAATGGCATGAGCTTTTACGATGCGCTGCTGCGTGTGCGCGGCGTGCCGACGATCGGTAAGGCGGCGGACAAGATCGAGAAATTTACGGAGCAGATCGAGAGCTTCCGGTCGCGTCTTTCGACGCTTTCGATCCCGGAACTCATTGAGGCGATTCTGGATGAGACGGGATATAAGAAGGATCTGGAAGCAGAGGGCGAGATCGAGGGAGAGACACGCCTGCAGAACGTGGAAGAGCTGGTAAATAAAGCAACCGGCTATATGAGCACGGCGGAGGAACCGACGTTGGACGGATTTTTGGAGGAAGTGGCGCTGGTTGCCGATGTGGACAGCCTGGATGAATCGGAAAACCGGATCGTCCTGATGACCTTGCACGGTGCAAAAGGCCTGGAATTTCCGTATGTCTATTTGAGCGGCATGGAGGACGGGCTGTTCCCGAGCAGTATGTCCATTTTTTCGGATGATAAAGATGCGATCGAGGAAGAGCGGCGTCTCTGCTACGTCGGAATCACCCGTGCGGAAAAAGAACTGACGCTGACGGCAGCGAGACAGCGTATGGTTAACGGAGAGACACGCTTTGCGAAGGTCAGCCGTTTTATCGAGGAGATCC
>JBNMLY010000215.1:0-2543 GCA_050875065.1 Otoolea sp.
GTTCAAGCTTGTTTGAATATTGAATAAAAATAGAAATCCAGTTGGAATCGGTTAAATAGCGCGGGTTCTGACTGGATTTTTGTTGTTTGGAAATGTTGTCTGGTGTTTCGGCGATAGAACAACCGTTATTTTACACTCTTTACAGTAGGATAGAGGTTTGTTATAGTTAAAGTGGAGAGGCACCTGCAGGAGGTATGCAGATGTCAGAGAAATATAAACACACACCGGGAACAATCTCTCCCTTTTTTAAGCGAACGTCGGTGTATCAAAATCGGCAGATCCGCAGTTATTTGAAACGTGTCCGCCGCCGCATGAAGCGAAGGCAGAGATATTTCTTATATGGTATGACTTTGGCGGTTGCCCTTTATTTAGCAAGTATCTGGCAGCTTCGGGAGCGGATCTGGTCGATCCAGAAGATAGATACGATTGAGTATGAGGTGCCGGAGTGGGGATGGGAGGAAAATGGGAAAAGTGGAGATTCGGCTGCGGAAAAGAGAGAAAATCAGGGAAGTTCCACAAGAATCCTTTTTCATTTAAAAACCGGAGAATTGGAGATCCTGCATGAACGGGCAAAATCAGAAGAAAATAGAGCCGATTACCGTAGGTAGGCACTTTTGGAACCGGAAGTGCCGTAAGATAACATAGTGGTAGCGGGAATTTGCCGTATTTCAATGCGAAGCCACGGCAAATTCCGTTGCTGGGCACGTATACGTGAGCGGTAACTACAGCCGGGAACGTTGAAAAGTGATTGATTTTGAAAAGTGCCTGTATTATAATTTGCAGGTAGGATATTGAGAAAATGTGTCCGCAGCGGCTTCGACTGGCTGCGAAAACGGCCATTTCACATACCCTGAAAAAAGAAAGCGAGGTAAATTAGCCATGTACGACAGATATGTAAGCCCTCTTTCCGAGCGTTATGCGAGCAAGGAGATGCAGTATATTTTTTCTCCGGACAAGAAGTTCCGCACCTGGAGAAGACTCTGGATTGCCCTGGCAGAGACAGAGAAAGAGCTTGGCCTTCCGATCACGCAGGAGCAGATCGATGAACTGAAAGCACATAAAGATGAGATCAACTTTGATGTTGCCAAAGAGCGTGAGAAACTGGTACGTCATGATGTTATGTCCCATGTATATGCGTACGGTGTGCAGTGCCCGACTGCAAAGGGAATCATCCATCTGGGTGCAACTTCCTGTTATGTAGGCGACAACACCGATATCATCATTATGACCGAAGCCCTGAAGCTGGTACGGAAAAAACTCATCAGTGTTCTGGATGAACTGGCTAAATTTGCTGACAAATATAAAGCACAGCCGACGCTGGCATTTACCCATTTTCAGCCGGCACAGCCGACAACCGTTGGAAAACGTGCAACTCTGTGGATGATGGAATTAAAGCAGGATCTTGACGATCTGGACTATGTACTCGGTTCCCTGCGTTTGCTTGGTTCTAAGGGAACGACCGGTACACAGGCAAGTTTCCTGGAGCTGTTTGACGGCGATCATGCAAAATGCCGCAAGCTGGATCAGATGATTGCCGAGAAGATGGGCTTTGCAGGCTGCTATCCGGTATCCGGACAGACCTATTCCCGCAAGCAGGACACCCGTGTTTTAAGCGTCCTGGCTGGCATTGCACAGAGTGCACATAAGTTCTCCAACGATATCCGTCTTCTGCAGCACTTAAAAGAAGTGGAAGAGCCGTTTGAGAAGAATCAGATCGGTTCCTCTGCGATGGCATACAAGAGAAACCCGATGAGAAGTGAGCGTATGGCGTCCCTGTCCAACTACGTGATGGCAGACCTGATGAATCCGATGATGGTTGCTTCGACCCAGTGGTTCGAGCGTACCCTGGATGATTCCGCAAATAAGCGCCTGAGCGTTCCGGAAGGCTTCCTTGCAATCGACGGTATTCTTGACCTGTACCTGAACGTTGTTGACGGTCTGGTTGTATATCCGAAGGTAATCGAGAAACACATGATGGCAGAGCTTCCGTTCATGGCAACCGAGAACATCATGATGGATGCAGTAAAAGCAGGCGGTGACCGTCAGGAGCTGCATGAGAGAATCCGTACCCTGTCGATGGAAGCAGGAAAGAATGTCAAAGAGAAAGGTCTGGACAACAACCTCCTCGAACTGATTGCAGCCGATCCGGCGTTCAATCTGTCCTTAGACGACCTGAAAGCAGCGATGAAACCGGAGCGCTACACAGGCCGTGCAAAAGAGCAGGTAGAAGAGTTCCTGGCAGAGGTAATCCAGCCGATTCTGGATGCTAATAAAGAAGATCTGGGCGTGAAAGCAGAGATCAATGTCTAAACAGGATTTACATGGAAGTGTAAATCTGGAGTATTACCGGGTATTTTGCAGTGTGTGTGAATGCGGCGGCATCACAGCGGCCGCAGAGGCACTCTGCATTTCCCAGCCGGCGGTCAGCCAGGCGGTCCGACAACTGGAGACCGCTCTTGGCTGCCGCCTTTTTTTGCGGACATCGCGCGGCGTGAAGCTGACGAGCGAGGGAGAACTGCTTCTGTCGTATGTCAGACGGGGAA
>JBNMLY010000216.1:0-2532 GCA_050875065.1 Otoolea sp.
GAAAAGCCGCTGACATTGCGCGCCAGAAAACGGTTCAATGGTTTTTCATCGTATTTTTCCAGGATCTTAGGATCAACTCCTTTTTCCTTTGCGATGCTGTCCAGCATCCGGTGATCATAAATCGGAAGTTCAAAATGCTCCGCCAGCGCCTCCGCTATCTTGTGTCCGCCGCTGCCAAACTGTCTGCTGATCGAGATAATCACTCTGTGTTTCCTCTCCTCCATATAATAGCCCCCTTAAAAGTACCTCACATACATGCAAACCATGGAAATCAGAATCACCAGTACCGTCGCCGGAGCCGCATAGCGGCAATATTTTCCCCAGCCGATAAAATGTCCGTTCTTCGCCGCTACGGAGATACCGACTACGTTGGCCGAAGCTCCGATCGGAGTTCCGCAGCCGCCGATATCCGTACCCATCGAAAGCGCCCACGCCAGAACCGAGAGATCCATGCCGCCCGCCTGCGCCAGACTCCGGATGACCGGAATCATCGTTGCCGCAAATGGAATATTGTCCACAAATGCGCTCGCTATCGCCGACAGCCATAGTACAATCGCTACTACCCATTTTACATTATTTCCACTGGCTGCGTCAATGATCCCCGCTAGGGAGTCAAGAACGCCGGTCTGCTCCATGCCGCCAACCACGACAAAAAGGCCGATAAAGAATAAAAGTGTCTTGTAGTCAACTTTTTTGATCATACTGAGCGCTTCCCCACCGGATGCCAGCAGCGTAAAACCGCCGATAAACACGCCGATCGTCGCCACCGTCAATCCCGTCTGCGCGTGTGTTACCAGCATCACAATCGCCGCGGCAAAGATCACTATGCTGACCGCAAACCGATTCCGGTCCGTGATCGCCTCCTGCGGTGACGGATATGTAACAGCTTCTCCATGCTTTTCACTCGCCTTTAATTCTTTCTTAAAGGAAACATAGAAAAAAAGCACAACAAAAATCAGAGAGATACCTGCCATCACACCGGTATTCAAAATAAAATCTTTAAATGAATACCCAAGCGATGTTCCAATGATGATATTCGGCGGATCCCCGCACATCGTCGCAGAGCCACCCAGATTCGAACAGAAAATCTCTGAGATAATCATGGGAATCGGGTCAAAATGTAAAAGATGTGCCAGCTCTACCGTAACCGCTGCCAGAAACAGAATCACTGTGATACTGTCGATAAACATCGCCAGAAACGCCGACATCAGCATAAATGAAATAAAAATCGGGATCGTCTTATAATGTACCGCTTTGGCAATCGTCAGGCACAGCCATCGAAAAAATCCCGCACGTTCCATTCCCTCAACCATCAGCATCATCCCGGCAATAAAAAGGATGGTCGCCCAGTTGATGCCGCTTGACGACTCGGCCGCCGCCTCGGTCTGAAACCAGAAATTCGGAACCATAAAGCTATGCAGGCTCAGTGTCTCCGCCGCAGCCGTCTCACTGTGCATACAGACGCCAAACACTAAAACCAATGTCAAAAGCCCGCATCCGAGCGATACGATGTGCCTCTCAATGTGATCCCAGATGATAAGTCCAAACATTACAATAAAAATAATCACAGCCAAAATTTGTGCTGCCATCTTTGTGCCCCTCCTTTGTCATTCCTTGTCTGCCATCCTCCATACTGGCCTGGAATTTCTTTTGCAGTCTGTCCTCAGACCGCCTCCTTCCCCATTATTTCTTTTTGGCATCCTCGCTGCATACATTACACCGCCTCCGCCGAATCCCCTTTTCGGCATCCGCACACATAAAATGTGACCTTCGTTTTGCTGCCATACGCGCATGTACAAACGTCAACATTTCTTATGCGATAGATTGTTAAAAAATAGGCAGTCATGAAATACCACCTCTATCTTACTACTTATTTCACAATATGCAAGTATACTTTTTGTTAAAATTTTGATTTCGTCAAAAAAGACTGTCAGTTTATTTTTTGAAGTTCTTTTCACATGTACGTTTTCACTCTACCCAGCATTCTGTCCACAAACATTCACTCTATTTTTCTCTGTTTTTAAATGCAAAACACGCCTTTCAACCTACAAGATTTTCCCACCAAAAAAGAAGCAGACTACATTTTCCATGCAATCTGCCTCTTCTCACATCTATTTTATAATTCGAGCTCTGTCTTCTACAACTGGACTTCCGTTACTATGTTTCTTAACGTTTTACAAAAGCGCCCCGTCTTCTCCGACCTGCTTTCCGTCCGGTGTCGTCGTATTGACTAACATTGCACCGTTTGCATCCAGGAAATACCATTTTCCATTCCAGAGTACCCAGGTATTTGTTTTACAGTATGCATTTTCATCGAAGAAATACCACACGCCGCCAACCTGCTGCCAGTTGTTCGTCACATAGCTTCCGTCTGAATTGCGGTACTTATAGCCGAGTGCATCCTGTTCCCAGGCACCGGCGGCCGGGCCGTTTCCACTCTCCTTAAAGGCGAGGCTTTTCTGAATTTCCTGTGCCTGTTCTGCCGTGATCGTAAAGGAATCCGACGTCTGCCATTCGCCGCGCCGTGAATCA
>JBNMLY010000217.1:0-2495 GCA_050875065.1 Otoolea sp.
AGTCATATGTCTGCACCGCTCCAATTACCATTCCATTCATCCGCACCGGATGAACCATCATCGTTCCCGTTGGGACAATAAACGAATAATCTGCCGCCACCGCCAGCGGCACGCCGATCGAATGACTATCCCCAATTACCAGTGAAACGGTCGGTTTGCTCAAAGAAGCGATCATTTCCGCCAGCGCCAGCCCACAGCTCACATCACCGCCGACGGTATTAATTAACACTAAGACGCCCTCCACTTCCCCGCTCTCTTCTATTTCCGCCAACTTAGGCAGAATATGCTCATATTTTGTCGTTTTTGTATTGCCTGATAAATTCTCATGCCCCTCTATCTCCCCGATAATCGAAATAAGTTCGATGTGATTCCCGCTTTTTCCCGTCAAATCCACCTGCCCATCCTCGCGTTTTTTTATCGGATCTTCTTCCGAATGGGCTTTTCCGCCCCCATTTTGGTTCATTTCCTGGGCGCGATCACATGACTGTACCGACGACCGGTTTTCTTTTTCAGATACCTTTTCCTCTGTTTTTAGGCTCTCCTTTTTATTCCACGCCTCATTTTCCCACTCCCGATTTTCACGATTTGCCCGAATCATTTTTCCCCCTCTCCTGCTGTCTGTACCCTCTATCGGTTCGAGACAGCCTGTCCATTTTATCTATTTTCGTTCCACAGATTATTTTTTACCCTGATTCTATTTTTATTCATAGAGGTTCCGTCGTATGAGAAACGTTTTCTGCAAAGACGGCAAAAGAGGGGCTGCCGCCCAGCAAAAAATGCTAATGCGACAGCCCCAACGTCTCCGTTCTCCACAATGTTATTCATTTCTATTTTTATCAGTAAATCTCCCCCCTGCTTCCCAATCCATTTTTGTTATAGAATGGGATTCGCAGACAGTTGTTAATCTCCCAGCACATTAACGATCTTCGCCGGAGTACGATAATTCCAGGTAGAAATCTTGATACCGTCCCTTGCATTCGATGCATGGCACACGCGCCCACCACCGATATAGAGCGCTACATGATTGATCGTTCCGCCGCTGTTTGTATAGAAGATCAAGTCACCCGGTCGCATCTGGGAGGAACTGATACTTTTTCCTGCTCCCGCCTGAGAACCAGAATGATGTGGCAGGCTGACGCCGAAGTGCGCCATAACCGACATCGTAAATCCAGAACAATCCGCACCATTTGTTAAGCTGGTGCCGCCCCATACATACGGATTTCCAAGGAACTGTGTTGCATAGTTCGCGATCTGCGCCCGCTTGGAGGAACCGCTCGAAGCCTTCTGGCTGCTTGATCCTCCCTTGCTGCCGCCCTTATTTCCAGAACCGCTCTTTCCACTATCCGCCGCCTTTGTCTCCGGCGGTGTTTCTTCCACCGGTGTAAACTCAATCGCTTCATTCAATGCATAGCGCACATCAACAAACTCCGTCGCTACATATGCGCTTGTCTCATCCAGGGCAATCTGTACCCAGCCGTCCTGCTGACTCATAACCGCATAACGCTCACTATTCGAAATCTGTGTCCAAATCGGTGCATCTGTGTTTGGCTCCGTCCGCGCATTCAGGCGATCTGTTGATACAATCGCCATCAGCTCCGCTACATTCAGGGCTTCCTGTTTTGCAGCTTCCCCTGTCAGAATAAACTCCGACTTTACATAACCCGTGACCGGGCCTGATTTGATTTTATACCATGCGCCATCTTCCGTCGTCTCCAGAATCTCGCCACCGGATTTGCTCGTCATTTTGCCTATAATTTTCGCATCTTCTTTCGGCTCTTCGCGGATATTCAGGTAATTATTAACATTGGAAATACCCAGGTTATCATACATATTCAGAACCATCGTCCGCAAATCCAGTTTCCGCGCCTCATTTAAGGCATATCTCACATCTACATAGTCAGCGGAAATATAGCCCTCGCTGATCTGAATCCATCCATCCTGCTCACTGATAATTGAATATCGCTCATCTTTCAAAGCCTGCTCCAACACCTGTGCATCCGCATTCGCCTCGCTTCGAATATTCAGTTTATCCGTCGTAATAACTGCCATTTTTTTTACAAGTTCAAATGCTTCTGTCTTAGCCGCCTCACCGGTCAAAACGAATTCTGAACTAATGTAGCCTTCCAGACCGCCGGAGGATACCTGATACCAGCCCTCCTGTGAATCATCTAAGATTTCACAGGCGCTTCCTCCCATCAGTTTGCCGATCACATCAGCCGTTGTGCTGGCACTTTCACGCATATTCAGATATCCAGATACTTCTACGATACCCAAATTCTGGTACGATTCAACTACCTTCTTTTTTTCTTCATCTTCTTCTGTCTGATCTGCATCTTCTGGAAGTGTATCGCCAATTGCAGTCTCCTCCTCTGTTTCCACTTCAGCCGCATCAGTCACCCCCACCGTCCCCAAAGCATCTGCCGACACACTGCGAACCAGTTTTACAATCACTACCAGAAGCAGCACTGCAATTATCGCACACGCCGCCAATGTAA
>JBNMLY010000218.1:0-2448 GCA_050875065.1 Otoolea sp.
GGCTGGGCGGATACTGAATACTATATGTTAAATAAACCGCAGGGCGTTGTCTCGGCAACCGAAGATGGACGTTACAAGACCGTTATCGATCTGATCGATGAGGCCAAACGCAAGGATCTCTTCCCGGTCGGTCGTCTCGATATTGATACGGAAGGATTGCTTCTCATCACAAACGACGGTGCGCTGGCCCATGAGCTTTTAGCACCGAAAAAACACGTGGACAAGGTCTATTTTGCATGCGTAAAGGGAACACTGAAAGAGGGAATCGAAGCACGATTTCAGGCCGGCCTGACACTAACCGACGGCACACCGGTGCGTCCGGCCGAGCTGGTCATTGAGAAAAAATGGACGAACGCAGGTGAAGACTTCTGCGAGGCGCGCCTCACCATCCCTGAGGGAAAATTCCATCAGGTAAAGCGGATGTTTGAGGCAGAGGGCGGCGAAGTCATCTATCTGAAACGCCTCTCGATGGGCCCGCTTGCGCTGGATGAAACGCTGGCGACGGGAGAGTACCGGGCGCTGACGGAAGATGAAATTCGTGCGTTAAAAGAAAGAACACTAATGCAGTTATCTGATGTAAAAAAAGAAACAAGAAAAACGGAACAATTAAAACAACTATTAAAAAATGAAAATAAGAGTTCGGAAGTTGTGAGTTCAGAATTCGTTTCAAACGCTGCAAATGAAATTTCACAAAATCGCGCATGTAACTGTGCATCTAATAACGAAAATTTGCCGGACGCAAAAAAAAGCACACTTCCTCAAATTGACTGGAACACCGTAGACGCCGTCCTCTTCGATCTCGACGGCACCTTGGTTGATTCCATGTGGATGTGGAAAGCGATCGATGTCGAATTTTTAAAGCGATATGGCTATGGCTGTCCAGAAGATCTCCAAAAGGTAATCGAGGGCATGAGTTTTTCCGAGACAGCGGTTTATTTTAAAGAGCGTTTTCAACTGCCGATGACGCTGGATGAAATCAAGGCGGTCTGGATCGAAATGTCGATTGATAAATACCGTCATGAAGTACCTTTAAAACCGGGCGTCGCAGAGTTTCTGCCATTTCTAAAAGAACGTGGAATCCGCATGGGAATTGCGACGAGCAATGCCCATGATATGGTTTCTGCCGTGTTGGATGCGCTGGAGATCCGACCGTATTTCGGTGTGGTGGCGACGGCCTGCGAGGTGGCGGCCGGCAAACCGGCGCCGGACATCTACTTGAAGGTGGCGGCGGATCTGGGCGTACAGCCGGAAAAATGTCTGGTATTTGAGGACGTTCCGGCCGGAATCCTGGCCGGAAAACGCGCCGGCATGCGTGTAGGTGCGGTTGAGGATATATTCTCTCTGCCGATGACCGAAGAGAAGAAGGAATTAGCTGATTTTTACATCCGGGACTACCGGGAACTGATACAGGGGGCAAGATAAGAATGATACATGATTTTTTACCGATCTGCAGGGCAGATATGGACAAGCGCGGCTGGGAGAGCTGTGATTTCGTCTACGTGTGCGGCGACGCGTATGTCGATCACCCATCGTTCGGCCACGCGATCATCAGCCGTGTGTTGGAATCACACGGATATAAAGTAGGTATTATCGCCCAGCCGGACTGGAAAAACCCGGAGAGTGTGCGGGTTCTGGGAGAACCGCGTCTCGGATGGCTGGTGAGTGCCGGAAACATGGACTCGATGGTCAACCATTATTCTGTTTCTAAAAAACGGCGTGCGAAGGATTCCTACACGCCGGGCGGCGAGATGGGAAAGCGCCCGGACTATGCGACGGTTGTTTATTCCAATTTAATCCGCACCTGGTCGAAAAAGCCGATCATTCTCGGTGGGATCGAGGCCAGCCTGCGGCGTCTGGCTCATTATGATTACTGGTCCGGCAAAATGAAGCGTTCCATTCTGCTGGATTCCCAGGCGGATCTGATCTCCTACGGAATGGGAGAACGCTCGATCGTGGAGATCGCGGATGCGCTGGCGAGCGGCATTGAGGCGAAAGATATCACCTTCATTGACGGAACCGTTTACAAGGCGGAAAATCTGGATTCCGTTTATGATGAAATCCGGCTGCCGTCTTACCGCGAGGTTTCCTCCGATAAGAAAACGTATGCGGAAAGCTTCTATACACAGTACAGCAATACCGATCCATTTTCGGGAAAACGTCTGGTTGAGCCGTACAGTGACCTTCTCTATGTGGTGCAGAACCCGGCGGCGAAACCGCTGACCCAGGAGGAGATGGACGATGTCTACGCGTTGCCATACATGAGGACCTGGCACCCATGCTATGATGCGGCGGGCGGCATTCCGGCAATCACAGAGGTAAAATTCAG
The DNA here is from genome assembly GCA_050875065.1 of Otoolea sp. GTDB lineage: Bacteria > Bacillota > Clostridia > Lachnospirales > Lachnospiraceae > Otoolea. The sequence continues at coordinate 2,327 of JBNMLY010000218.1, forward strand.
CCTGATCAGCAACCGTGGCTGTTTCGGCGGGTGCAGCTTCTGTGCGCTGACCTTCCATCAGGGACGCATCGTGCAGACCCGAAGCCACGAATCGATCATCGAGGAAGCCGAACTTCTGACCC
>JBNMLY010000219.1:0-2444 GCA_050875065.1 Otoolea sp.
AGAGGCTCTCCTTGCCGCGAAAGCGGCGGGGAGAGTTTTTGTTGCGTTGTACACGGAAGATGCGGAGCATAAAGAACTCTGGGATGCCAAGTATCTTGTTGCTCCGGATGCCATCTGCCCGGAATATTTAGAGCGCATCGTGCGCCGCCACATCGGCCGCCCATGGATTATCGCTGAAACCGACCGCTTGAGTATCCGGGAATTCACCCTGGATGACATCTCACAGATGCCTGAAGAACCAGATGTCTGGTACACAGAAGAAGAGCGTGCCGCAGACCGCGTTTTTTACGACAAAGACAAACTGAAATCCTATATCAAAAGCCAGTACCGCTTCTACGAGTATGGGATCTGGGCAGTGGTGCGGAAAGCAGACGGCGTGATCGTAGGAAAAGCCGGGGTGACGAATCTGGAAGAGTCAGAGTATGGCGAATCCGAAGACAAAACAATGCCGGCAGATGAGTCCGAAAATAAGATAATGTTGACAGATGAACCCGCAGAATATCTGGAACTCGGCTACCACATCTTCCGCCCTTACCGCTGCCAGGGCTACGCCGAAGAAGCCTGCCGCGCCATTTTAAATTATACAAAAGAAGAACTCTCCTGTCCGGTGTGTGCCCGGGTGGCAAAAGAAAATACGGTGTCCATCCAGTTGCTTGAGAAACTGAATGTGCCGTATTACTTTACATCATGTTCTATTTTAACACAAAAGTCAATATGCCAAAAAAGTCAAAGAAACCTCACGTAAAATCCTTCACAATCTTAATATACTCCTGCGCATGATAAGGCAGATAGCTTCCGCGCCGGTAGGCAGCCACAAAATCTACCGTTGTGCAGGTGTCAGGCCCGACAGAGAAGCAGGCAATATCCGGCGGCGGCTGGATGTGTTTTAAGTGGGTTTCCGTCACAAAACCGCAGCCATATCCTTTGGCGACCAGTTGTACCTTTGCGGCAATGTTGCTGGTATGTAGCTTCACAATGGGAGTAATCCCACAGGCTTTGAAGAGCAGGTCTACAGTCTGCTGGGTTCTCTGACCAGGAATCTGAAAGAGGAATGGTTCATCTTTCAGGTGTTTTAAATCCATCCAGGGGTATTTGCATGTTTCTTTTTTTATGCCGAGTTCAGCAAGTGGATGGTGGGCAGGCAGAATCAGCAGCAGTTCTTCATGACAGATAATCTCATAATCAATATCCGGACTCTTTACGGGAAGATTAAAGAAAGCAAGGTCGGCTTCTCCGTTTAAGAGCATGCCCTCCAGCTGGCTGGAATGCGATTCCAGAATGTCCAGATGTACATTGGGATACAAGGAGTTGAAAATCGGCAGAGTACAGGGAAGCATGTAGGTGCCGCGCATCGTTGGAAAGGCAATTTTCAGCGAGCCATAGTTGTTTTTGATAATGTCATTCAATTCCTGATCCATTTCTTTTTTCAGGTTCAGGATTTCAGTAGCTTTGGCTACATAGCGTTCTCCGGCGTAGGTCAGGATAAAACGATGACCAAGTTTTCGGAAAAGTTTCTGGTCGAGTTCGGCCTCCAGATTTTGGAGAAATTTGGTCAGTGTGGGCTGTGTTACATACAGAGAGTTTGCTGCTTTCGTAATATTCTGATATCTGGCAATCGCCAGAACATAAGACAAGTCTTTAAAATCCATAAAATTCCCCCATGATGAAAAATCTGATAGCTTCAGTATAACACAAACTATAGATTAAAGGAATAATTTGAATAAAAACAATGAATTTGAATTAAAGAAAAGCCCATGTTATGATAAAACCATCAAAACGGTACCGGTAAATCATCGGAAGCGACACAGACGCTTCCCTGAAAATAAACCGGCGGCATGGCCAGCCGCCTTCACACTCAGGTGATGGAGGAACAGAAAATGCAAAATCAGACAGAACAGGTATTCAGACTTCCCGTTACAATCATGCGGGGAGGTACAAGTAAAGGAGTTTACATATTGGAATCCGATTTACCGGAAGAACGTAAGGCGTGGGATCCGATCCTGCTTCGGATGATGGGAAGTCCGGATGCGAAACAGATTGACGGGCTTGGCGGTTCCCAGTCGGTGACCAGCAAGGTGGCAATCGTGAAGCGTTCCCAGAGGGAAGATGCAGATGTGGATTACACCTTTGCCCAGGTATCCGTAGACAAGCCGCTTGTGAGCTACAAAGGAAACTGCGGAAACATTTCTTCTGGTGTAGGCCCTTTTGCAATTGAAAAGGGGCTGGTACAGGCGAAAGACGGAGTCACAACGGTCCGGATTTATAACACCAATACGGATAAGATCATTGCTGCAGATGTAACGACCTGTAATGGTAAGGTAGATTACCGAGGAGCGTTTCAGATTGCCGGTGTTCCGGGAACTGCGTCTCCGATCCGCCTGAAATTCTTAAATCCAGCGGGAACCCTTGGAAGCGGTTTGCTGCCTACTGGAAATGTTGTAGAT
>JBNMLY010000220.1:0-2439 GCA_050875065.1 Otoolea sp.
CCAATAAGGTAGCACTTTCTTCCGCCGCATTGACAGACCGCCGCTTTCATGATATGATAATAAAGCTTTAAAATATAAGGGCCAGTACCGGTTTCGACAGGGATCATGAAGCTGGTGAAGCTATCCGCACGCGATGCGTTAAATGGCAAACTTAAAATTAAACGCTAACAACAAATTAGCATACGCTGCCTAATTTTGGCAGTTGTCAGCCTTAGAGCACTCACACTTTAAGAATCTGGCATCGAATATGTGAGAAACGATGACGGGCGGGTTCCGGACCGTCAGGCGTATCAGGAACTACTAACATTCTGAGGATGTTCGTTTCCGCAGGATAGAGGGAATGTCAAAGAACGGACTATGATAGTAGAAGAACAGGGAATTGGTTTTTGGACACGGGTTCGACTCCCGTCTGGTCCACTAAAAAAAGAGCTGCCACTCAGCAAAACATTTGCTACTGTGGCAGCTCTTTTTCTTATTTATTTTTATTCTGCATCTTTTACCGGTTCTGAAATATCTCAATAATCGCCTTCACAATCGCCACCAGCACATTCCACATCCGTTTTAACGGGCCTTCATCACTGCTGCCGTCTGCTTCCTGATCGGAGATATCAGTTGCCTCATCATCCTCGCTGATCTCATCCGTCCGTAAAACAATCTGCACACTGTTCGGGGACGGGTTTTTCGAGGAAGTAAAGGAAATCTTATCCGCCTCTGGATCCATGTTCAGGAAATTATTTTCATCCTCAAACTTATCCAGCTGCTCATCGAGCGTGCTCTTCATGCTCTCTCCCGCTTCCCGGACTGCCGCAATCTGATCGATCATGGTGAGGTTCTTATCAAGGATCTTCTCCATGCCCTGCAGCGTCGCCTTCGTTCCGGCGTCCAGTGAATCGCCTGCCGAAATCAGCGTGTCATTTAAAAGGCTCAGCATATCATGTGTGGTATAAAGTGCTTTCGTCAGCCGGTTCATCAGCTCTTCCGAATCAGACAAGGAATCCAGCATCGTCGGTACATATTTATCGGTTGTGTCAATCAGGACGCGCATATCATCCAAAAGGTTAATCAGCTCATCCGTGGAACTTCTCAGAGCCGACAAGGTCGAACCAGTTTTTCCGGTAATATCTCCCGCCGTCTGGAATGCTCCATTTACCTGATTTACAATCGTTTTCGCCGTTTTCTGCACCTGTTCAGCCTGCTGGAAAATGCCCTTCGTCGCCTCTACCAGGCTCATCGCGCCTGCAGAATAACCGGTTGCTGACAAGGACTCCAGAGCTTCTTCCACATCGTCCTCCGCATTGCCAATCTCATCTTCCCAGCTTGCATCATTGACGCCGCCACTCCCCGGCTCGCCGGACGGTCCGACTGTCAGGGCATCCGCAGAAACCTCGGTTCCAAATGCATTTACCTCTGCATCTTGGCTGGAGGAGGTATCTTCCGAAACGGAACCCGAATTCTTGGCAGAACCCGTTTCTGTCTTATCTGCGGTCAAAGCGTCATTCTCCTTCTTTTCTTCCGTCTTTGTCACAGATTCAGCCGTTTTTTCTGCCTGATTCCCAGCTGCACCAGACACTATGCCAGCGCCCGCAGCATCTCTTCCGGCAGAATCCCTTGAATCACTTTCTTCTGCGCCAGAAACCGAAGCACCTGCTGCCACGCCCACCTTTTCCGCATCATCTGTGGTATTTGCAGAACCCGTAGTTGTTGCATGATCGGCGTCATCCGCAGAATCCGTGCTACCCGCGCCACCAGCTGCCCTCGCCGTCTGTCCATCTCCAGCTCCCACAACTGCATCTGGCGCTGCCGACGCCTCTTCCTTCTCCACACTCTTCGTCTTGCGTATCCGTTTCAGCTTCGTTCCATCTAACGTGGCTAAACTCTGATTCAGACTTCCAATCTCCTGTTCCGTCACCGCCAGGGAGGTATTTCCCTGTCCCAGCAGTTTATCGAGCTGCTCCAGAATCTTCTGAATCTCTGCCGTCTTCTGGGCGAGGTCCTTCTCGATCTCCTCCTGCGTCTGCTGGCTGACAAGACCCCCGTTTAACTCACTGGAGGCTGATTTAAGCGATTTACTAAGACTTCCCAGACGATCATACAGGCGGTCAAGTTCATCCTGCATATCTTCCATCGTATTGGAAAGGGCCTGCGTGTTGCTGTTGATATCCGTCACCGCATCGCGCGCCGTCTGTAAATACGGAATCATCACCGTTGTCTGGTCGGTAACTGCCTGTAAATCCGAAAGCGCCTGTGTCGAGAGCGCCTCGATCTGCTTCCGGTTCGCGCTGACGGTTCCACGCGCCTGATCCAGGTTCGCCAAGCCGCCTTTCACGCTGGAAACATCCGATTTCATGGACTCCATCGTCTTCAACAGCTCATTCATGCTGTCGTACATCTTGTTTCCATCTTCGCGCCAGGTATCCTTTGCCTCTTTCAGATCCTTGA
>JBNMLY010000221.1:0-2403 GCA_050875065.1 Otoolea sp.
CTTTTAAATTCGTCAGTCCATAGCTGTACGCGATCAGGTTCAAGCTTTCTGTGCTGTTGCGCGTAAACACGATCTCGCTCGTCTTTCCCGCATTGATAAATTCGCGCACGCGCTCTCTTGCGGCCTCATACGCCTCTGTCGCCTCGATTCCCAGCTCATAGAGTCCTCGGAGCGGATTGGCATTTTTCTTTGTATAGAAATCTTCCACTGCTTTTAATACCGCCTCCGGGCGCTGCGCCGTCGCCGCATTGTCCAGATAGGCGATATCCGAACCTGCAAGCAGGGGAAAATCTTTCTTGTAATCTGTCATGTTCTGTTCCTTCTTAGTCTTTATATATTTTGTGAGTATTCACTTGCACAATAAGCTGCGTGAATTTTATTCAACATCCGTCATAATATTTGCACAGCAAACGCAAAAACAATTTTATTCCGCAATCAATTCATGGAACTTCAAAAAGCCAATTTGCAAATTTCTGCCATTTTGCTATTATTTCTGATCCATAAACTCCTGCACCTGCTTCTGCACTGCCTCATCTGCCACCAGCTCATTCAGCGCATCGATTCTCGCCCGCGCTACCATCCGCTCGGCTTCCTCTCTCGACAATCCACGGGAGCACAGATAAAACAACGTCGCATCGTCCAGATCGCCCATCGAAGCGCCGTGATTTCCCTCGACGTCCTCCTCCGCGCACAGAATCAGCGGGATCGTCTGGTTTACGATATCATCGCCAAGCAGCAGCACATCCTCGCGCTCGGTTCCTTTTGCCCCGGCACATCCCGGCACAAAATCGATCGTGCCGCGGAACAACTTGGAAGAACCATCCTGCAGGACGCCGGAGATCTCCATCAGACTCTCCGTCTTTTTGCCGCGGTGGCGTACTGTATAGTTCATATCCAGCTTCTGGTTTACACTGGTGTAATAGCCGATCTTCGCGTCAAACGCGCTCTTTTTCCCTTCCAGCTCGGTCAGACAGCCCGCATAGACCTTGCCAGCGCCCAGCTCCAGTTTCAAAAGTTCAAATGTGGCATTTTCCTCGCAGGACGCACCGATATCACTCAGACAAGTATATCCGGCGCCGAGAAGCTGCACTTCCTGAAGCTGTACCTTTGCATTCTTTTCTGCATGGATCTTTACCTGGAAGGAAGAAGTCCCCTGTGCGTCCGCCTCGGAGCGAAATACGATCAGCACGTTTAAGCGGCTGTTTTCCTTCGCATCCAGATAGAGGCGGTTCTGGTAACTGCCATTTTTATAATCGACGTAGAGAACCGTCCATTCTGTGTTCTGTGTTGTTTCTTCGGAAGTGTTTTTCTGTGTCTCTGTTCCTGACACATTTTCATTCTGCAATGTAGCTGCCGCTTCCGCTGTCAGGCGGTAGAGACTTCCTGCCCCTGCATTTGCACCGGCATTCTCATCTGCAACAGCCGTTCCGCATTCCGCCGCCATCGCGTCGTACTCGCGTCCCATGCCGGTCTGGATTTCGTTCCATTCTTTTCCGGCGATTTCTTTTTCCCAGGTCACACCTGCTGCCAGGCGCTCCGGTTTTATCAAAATACTTTCCTCCGGCCACTCAATCTGTATCTGGCTTTCGTTCATTCCCAGCCGGTTCCAGGTTCGGGTTGGAAGAATGTTTACTGTCATTTCTTTCTGTCCCATTGTTTCCTCCTGTCGTTACCATTCATGCACTTGCATGACCACAGCAGACTCTGTTTTCGTTTTCAAAATTGCCCGCTGTCAACAGTAACCATCTATTATCCGATACTGCCCTTCATTTCAAGCTGAATCAGGTTGTTCATCTCAACCGCATACTCAAGCGGCAGTTCCTTCGATACATCATCCGCAAAGCCGCTGACGATCATCGCGCGCGCGTCCTCCTCGCTGATGCCGCGCGACATCAGATAAAAGACTGCCTCGTCACTGATTCGTCCGATCTTTGCCTCATGACCGACATTCGCGTCGCGGGTCCGGATATCCATCGCCGGAACTGTGTCGGAACGCGAAATATCATCCAGCATCAGGGACTGGCAGGAAACAGACGCCTTGGAACCAGCCGCCTGTTTTCCAATCTGGACGCTGCTTCGGAACGTGCTGATACCGCCGTCCTTGGAAATCGATTTCGTATTAATATAGGAAGAAGTCCGTTTGCCCGTGTGGACTACCTTCGCACCGGTATCGAGGTTCTGGCCTTCTCCGGCAAAGGTAATGCCGGTAAATTCCATTCTTGAATCGTCGCCCTTCAAGATGCTCATCGGATACAGATACGATACGTGGGAACCAAACGAACCGGATACCCACTCGATCGTGCCGCCCTCTTCCACGATCGCGCGCTTGGTATTCAAATTGTACCTATTTTTCGACCAGTTCTCGATCGTCGAATAGCGAAGTTTTGCATTTTTACCGACATA
>JBNMLY010000222.1:0-2376 GCA_050875065.1 Otoolea sp.
CACTCCATTCAAAGGCCGTAGCGGCATAAATCACTAATTTGTTAGCTGAAATATTGAATTTTCAAGGTGCGAAGCCCATTTTAGGTATGGGAAGTTTTAGTAAGGTAAGAAAAGGAGCGAAAGAATTATGTTAAGAGCAATGGACTCAGCAGTATCAGGCCTTCGGGCACACCAGAACAAACTGGATGTTATCGGAAACAACATCGCGAACGTAAACACGTTCGGCTTTAAATCCCAGAGCTACAGCTTTAAAGAGGCGATGTACCAGACCTCTACGTCTTCTACCAAGGGAAGCGATACCTCCGGCGGTGTTAACGCAGCACAGTATGGTTATGGTTCCATGACGGGCTCGATCAGCACGGATATGAGTGCTTCTACTCCTACCTATGTAGGCGGATTAAATGCCAGCGTAGACGGAGAGGGATTTTTCATTACATTCTCCAAGAACGTAACGGTTGCAGCAGCGGATATTAAAAAGACAGACTTTGATTATACCAGAGTGGGACAGTTTAACATTGACGGAAATGGATATCTTACTGATGCCAATGGAAACTTTGTATACGGATTCCGGCCGGATCAGGTAGACAGTCCTACCGATTTTACTGGAGATCTTGTGCCGATCAAGGTTCCAACAGATGTAACAGGTGCAAGCTTTGACGGTGATTCCCTTCAGTTGACAAACGTAAAGATCAACAGCCTGGGAGAGATCACAGGTACGGTAAAATCAGATGATGCGGCCAAGGATGGAAAAACCATCAGCATCGGCAAGGTGGCCATTGCCACATTCCAGAACCCGCAGGGTTTAAGCAAGAAGGGTTCCTTCTATTACGGAGCTACAGAAAGTGACAACAGTGGTGCCGTTTCTGCAACGATTCCGGGAGATAGTACGGCATCTCTTATGACTGGTTATCTGGAGGCTTCCAACGTAGACCTTGCAAAGGAATTCTCTGACATGATTACCACGCAGAGAGGCTTCCAGGCAAATTCCAAGATCATCACAGTCAGCGATGAGATCTTGTCTGACCTGATCAATATGAAGAGGTAGGCTGCATGATTTGTGTAAAACGTCTTAACGGACAAATTTTATATCTAAACTGGCTTCAGGTTGAGCTGATTGAAAAGATACCGGAGACAAAAATCCGCATGATGAATGGGGATTATTATCTGGTAAAGGACAGTGTGGAGAGCATTGAAGAACAGGTGGCCGCATTTTTTCAAGGATGCGTCAACGTAAAAATTAGGGAGCAGATTTAGGAGGAAAAGCAGGTGGATCCGACAACATTTTTAGGAATGGTACTGGGATTTGCTTTGATTGTAAATGGAATCGGTATTGACAAGCTTGGCAATTTTATTGATATCCCGAGTATTGTCATCGTGGTTGGTGGTACATTGGTAGCAACTCTGGCCAGCTATCCATTGGGAATCTTAAAGGACATTCCAAAACATATAATGGTTCTGACGAGAGGAAACCGTTATAATATCCCAAAACTGATAGACCAGCTGGTAGATTTGGGAACTATAGCGCGGCAGGACGGACTTTTGGCATTGGAGGATAAGGCGGCTGAGATCAAAGACCCGTTTTTTAAACAGAGTGTTCTGATGATCGTGGACGCGAATGATCCGGACAAGGTACGTCTGATACTGGAACGGGAGCTGGAAAATATGATGGTCCGTCATGACCAGGCGGCAGGCCTGTATGAAAAAGCAGCATCTTATGCACCTTCTTTCGGTATGATCGGTACGTTAACAGGTCTGATTAATATGCTGAAAGGAATGAATCTGGATGCAGGCGGTTCATCCAGTATCGGCGCTGATATGTCCGTAGCGCTGATCACAACGTTTTACGGATGTATCCTTGCAAATCTTATTTTTAACCCAGTTGCAAAGAAACTCAGGATTCGCCAGGATGAGGAGGAGTTATACTGCTCCTCCATCATTGAAGGCATCATTGCCATACAGGCAGGAGAAAATCCGAAATACCTGAGAGAACACCTGGTGGCTTCCCTGAAGCAGTCACAGCAGCAGAAACTTCTTGCAAAAGCGGAAGGTGGCGGCTCTCAGGAGAAAGAAAAGGCAGATAAATGAGTAAAAAAAATCGTCCGACAGACAGCGGCGGAAACTGGATGGACACCTATGGGGATATGGTAACGCTGCTGCTCACCTTTTTTATCATGCTTTATTCGATGTCCAATGTGGATGCACAGAAATGGACGGTATTTGTCAAGAGCATCCAGGGCATGCAGGAGTCTGAAGACAGTGACAGCATTACCATAAACAACCCCATCTCCGATACACCGGATGAGGACAGTGCAGCCCAGACGCTCGGGGAGGAATCCAGTGAAGAACCACAGGAAGTCGATATGAACAAGCTGTATC
>JBNMLY010000223.1:0-2376 GCA_050875065.1 Otoolea sp.
ATGATGTGCGTTTCCCGGAGATTTACCGCCTCATGGCGCTTCGCGGGGCGCAGGTTATTTTCGTGCCGGCAAGCTTTACGATGCCGACCGGAAAGGATCACTGGGAAGTGCTTCTGCGGGCACGGGCGATCGAAAATGGCTGCTATATGGTGGCACCGGGACAGATCGGGCAGAAACCGGCGTATGCGGCATACGGCAACAGCCTGGTGGCCGATCCGTGGGGAACTGTGATTGCGCGTTCGAAAGATGCGCCGGGCATCACCTATGCGGAGATTGATTTAGATTATCTGGACAAGATCCGCAGGCAGATTCCGTCGCTGGAGAATCGGCGGAGCGATTTGTATGAAGTGCGTGAGATCTGAGCATCCAAGGGGGAACAGCATGGTAAAGGTATTTCTGGTGGAGGATGAGGCGATCATCCGGCGCGGCATCCGGGATAATATTAACTGGGCGAGCCACGGATTTGAGTTTGCGGGGGAAGCGGGCGACGGCGAGTACGCGTACCCGCTGATTTTGAAAGCGCAGCCGGATATTCTGGTGACGGATATCAAGATGCCGTTTATGGACGGTCTGGAGCTGAGCCGCCTGGTGAAAAAAGCGCTTCCGCGCACGCGGATCATCGTCCTCAGCGGTTACAATGAATTTGAATACGCAAAAGAGGCGATCAAGATCGGGATCAGCGATTATCTGCTGAAACCCGTTTCCTCGGCGGGACTCATTGACGCGTTAAGGAAGGCGGCGGATGAGGTACGGGAAGAACGGGAGAAATCAAGACTTCTGGAACGCTATTTTGTCAGCTATGAAAAGTATACGGAATTTCTGGACAAAACCGATTACAGCGGCGTCGATCGCAAGCTTATCAACGACTTTTTAAAGCTTGGTTCAGTGGAGGAGTGCGGTCCGTTTGTCGAGGAGTATTTTGCGGCGATCGGGGAGAATAATTATCAATCACTGCTGCTGCGCCAGTATATGACGATGGATATATTTTACTGTGTGCAGGAATTTTTGAAAAAGCTGAAGGCAGAGCCGCCGGAGATTCCGGAGACAGCGGTTGACATAAAACGGGTTCCGAAGGCCATTGAGAGTGTGGAGATGACGAAAATGTATCTGACGGATGAGTTTACGGTCGCTCTGCAGGCACGTGACCGGGCATCGAACGACCGCTACGGCAGTGTGATCCGGGATGCAAAGGAGTATATTCAGGCGAATTTCAGCCAGAGCGACCTGTCGCTGAACCGGATTGCGGTGCATATTGGCGTCAGCCCGAGCTATTTCAGCTCGATTTTCAAGCAGGAGACGGGACAGTCCTTTGTCGAATATCTGACGAAAGTGCGGATGGAACGGGCCTGTGAGCTTTTGAAATGCACTTCCTACCGGACGTCGGAGATTGGCGAGCAGGTGGGATACAACGATTCACATTATTTCAGCGCGGCGTTCAAGAAAGCGATGGGGCAGTCGCCGAAGGAGTATAAGGCGAGCCAGACGCGGCAGGAGTAAGAGATAGAAAAAGGGTGAAGAGAGAAAATCCAGCGCGTGATTTGAAAACAGGGGGAAAGTATGGGATTGGAGCAGGGGCAGATTGGACAAACAGAAGAAAACGGAATGTATGAAAAGACGGAAAAAATGGTGGATTTGAACCAAAATCAGGATCCGGGTACGGATGCAACATCCGCTGCCCGCCCATTCCGACCTATCTCCCTTCGTGCCCGTCTGATCCTTCTTCTCTTCGTGATTGCCATCCCATTGACCGGCATGGCGCTTGGTTTCCAGAAGATGATCACTTCGTATTCCAGCTCCTACGATGCGATCATGGCGAATCTGAAGACGGCGAATGAGTACAACATGAAGTTCAAATCGGATATGGAATATTCGATGTACCGTGTTATGATCGGCCTGATCGATGCAAAACAATTTGAAAATGGGGATATTGTCGAGGGCGAGACGAAGTACGCGACGGTCGTCAAGAACCCGCACAGCCTGATTGCGTCGGCGCGTCAGGCATTCGGAACGACGATTGACCGTGAGGCGGGCTCGGACTGCGACATCAAGATAAGAGGTATCCTGTCCTGCCTGGATTCTCTGGAGCGGGCGGTGGATAAGATGATCGAGAATGCCGCTGCCGGTAGAAATTATGATGAAAATGTAAATATCTGGGAGAATGACATCCAGGGCCTGTGTTCGATGATCCAGGATTACATCACGCAGTATACCTATTATGAAATGATCAACATGGAGAAACTTCAGAAAGAGCTGAAGGAACAGATGGCAGATCAGGTGCAGAGCTACCTGGCGCTGGTGGCGGTGATGCTGGTAGTCGGTATGTTTCTGGCCGTCACGATCACGAAGTCGATTACCGAGCCGCTGCAGCAGCTGCAG
>JBNMLY010000224.1:0-2340 GCA_050875065.1 Otoolea sp.
TCCGGCGATCACGACCGTATCCGCCTCACCCGCCTTCAATTTCTCCAGCCCGTCCGACATGCGCAGTTCGATTTTCCCGGAAAGTCCCATCTCCTCCACGTGCTCCTTCGCCCGCTCCAGAGGTCCTTTCCGCACATCCATCGCCAGTGCTGACGGGCACACGCCTTTCTGCACCAGCCAGATCGGCACATAACCGTGATCCGTGCCGATATCCGCTACCCGGCTGCCCGGCTGTACAAAAGAAGCGATCCGTTCCAGACGCTTCGAGAGTTTTACTTCTGTCCGCATGATTTTTCTCCTGTGTTCTGACTTTTCATTTCCCAATCCAATTATCTCTTATACGATATTGTTTTAATGTCATATAAGCGTTCTTATCATTCTCTCATATCTATCTTTATAGATGCCGTTCCTATGCTGCGCAGACGAACCTGCTGCAATGGCATTTTTCCGATTACTCATCCAGATAATCCTTCAGCTTCTTGCTCCTGCTCGGATGGCGCAGCTTCCGCAGCGCTTTCGCCTCGATCTGGCGGATCCGCTCACGGGTGACGTTAAACTGCCGTCCCACCTCTTCGAGCGTGCGCGGTCTGCCATCATCCAGGCCAAACCGCAGGCGCAGTACCTTCTGCTCCCGCTCCGTCAGTGTATCAAGCACCTCCATGAGCTGTTCATGCAACAGTGAGTAGGTCGCTGCATCAACCGGCACCTGCACATGATCGTCCTGGATAAAATCGCCCAAATGGCTGTCCTCTTCCTCACCGATCGGCGTTTCCAGCGACACCGGATCCTGCGAAATCTTCATGATCTCCCGCACACGCTCGACCGGCATCTCCATTTTTTCCGCAATCTCCTCCGGGGTTGGTTCCCGTCCAAGTTCCTGCAAAAGCTGTCTGGATGTACGGATCAGACGGTTGATCATCTCCACCATATGGACTGGAATGCGGATCGTCCGCGCCTGGTCTGCGATCGCCCGTGTGATCGCCTGACGGATCCACCAGGTCGCATAGGTGCTAAACTTAAATCCCTTTGAATAATCGTATTTTTCAACCGCCTTGATAAGACCCAGATTGCCCTCCTGAATCAAATCAAGGAACTGCATTCCCCGGCCAACATACCGCTTCGCGATGCTGACAACCAGACGGAGATTCGCCTCTGCCAGACGTTTTTTCGCCGTTTCGTCTCCCATCTCCATCCGCTTCGCCAGTTCGATCTCCTCTTCCGGGGAAAGCAGCGGCACTTTTCCAATCTCTTTCAGATACATACGGACCGGATCATCAAGGCTGACGCCATCCGGAACGCTGAGATCCAGATTCTCCACATCAATCGGCTCTTCTTCCTCGCCGTCCTCTTCCATAAAAAGTTCTGGCTCCATGTCCTCATCGTCATCCATCCGGAGGACATCCACATGATGGTTTTCCAGAAAATCATAGATCCGATCGAGCTGTTCCGGGCTCAGTATCTCACCATGGAAATAATTCAATATTTCTTTATTGTCCAGTACATTTTTCTTTGTTTTTGCCAATTCCAGAAGCTGTGTGAGTTTTTCTTCAAATGTAACTTTTTTCTCTTCCATAGTTTGTCCTTTCTTCCATCCTCAGAATCTGCCCTCCGTTATAGCCTCCCCGTTTTCGGTTCATTCAGAATCGCAGCACACGCATTCGCTTGTCAGTCCTGTATGGCGCGTCTCATCTTGAACCATTGCGCCATCCCCCCGTCACTCTAATGTAATCGGCAGCGAAGACAATCCCGCCTGTTCCTGTATGATCCGCTGCATCTCATTCAAATCCGCTGCCCGCTGAAGCTGGTCGTCGAGGCTGTTCTTCTTGATTCGGCGCACCGTCTCCGCAAATGCCTTTTTCTGCTCCTCATTATTTAAAGACTCTTCCAGGCTCGCATTGAACAGCGCCGCGACTTCCTTATAATTGCCCTCATCGTCGATAAAACGGTTCAGAATCGCCGCCGGATTGACATTTCCGGCCTCCAAGCCCTCGAATACGGCTTTGGCCGCCTCCTTATAAAGCGGTTTCACAAAATCCTCCGGACCGATGATATCTTTGATCCGGCCATACAGCGATGGTTCCTCAATCAGCCACGTCAGAAGCAGGCGTTCCGAACGCCGGATGCCCTCATCTTTCTCCTTCTTTTTGCCTGCAGGGCGGACCGCCGGACCCGAATTTCCCGGGAACTCTGCATCTCCAGCGCCGCGGTTCTCTGCCGCTGCACCAGTACCGCCGGCACTTCCATCCATTCCCCGGTTTGGAGCGGAACCCGCCCCATTGCCAGCATACCGATTGGCGTATCCGCCGGCTGCCGCCTCCCCGACGCCATACCGGCTGCCGA
>JBNMLY010000225.1:0-2340 GCA_050875065.1 Otoolea sp.
AAGTTACATATAGCAAAAACCATATATGATATAAACCCAAAATGTATGTTCAGATGCCAGAATATTTTCAAAAGTTTCTATGCTAAGAAGATAGACTATCAAACGAAAACCTAAGGCCAGAAATGAGAAAAAATGCCCTCCGGCCGCTCGCAGAGCCAGCCTTCAGTTTATCAGTTGTACGCATCCCACGCCATATGTCCGAATGGGACGTATGTCAGTCCGCCACAGGCGAACATATGTAGCGAAAGCAAGCGAACAACGATAAACTGAGAGGCAGGCGGCGCGAGTGAGCGGAGGGCATTTGTTCGGACTAGACAATTGCACATTTCCCCAGTATTTTCAACCAATTTCGCCTTTCACGACTCAACCATTTCTGCGTAATTTAACACTTCCGTAATAATTCATTCATAGAAATTTCACTTTTCCCCTCACATCCTTCCTTGGCAATTCCCCTCGAATATGATAAAATAAAAATTACGTTTGAGATATTAAATCATAATTTCAAGAAAGATCAGGAGCGATCCATATGTTAGAAGAAGAAAATAAAGAAGAAACGCAGGAGCAGGCACAGGCGCCAGCGGCGCAGCCGGTTCAAGAGCCGGAAACGGTTCAGGGTCAGGAATCAGAGCCAGCTCAGAGTCAGGACCAGACATCCAAGGCGGTCCGGGAATCCGCGAAACGTTCGCGCAGGCGGCAGGGCGAGGGTAAGAGCCAGAACCTGCGCTATGGAGTGATAGCAGCGGGGGCGGTGCTTGTCCTTGCAGTGGCAGTATTTGCAGGCAAGTCTTTGCTTAGCCGTCAGGCGGGAGCCGGAACAGTGAAGCATGGGGCGGTGACTGCATCGGAGCCTGCAGAAAGCGATGCTGCTTCGGCAGAATCCAAAGCAGAGGAAGCAAAAGAGAAACAAGCGGTGGTAGATTCTTATAAGAATCTAGGTATCGTGCAGGTATCCGGTTATCTGAATATGCGTGAGACGGCGAGCACGGACGGTAACATCATCGGCAAGCTGATGGGTGATAGCGCGTGTGAGATCGTGGATGATTCGACGGAGGGCTGGTATCAGGTCGAATCCGGTGGGATTTCTGGTTATATCAGTTCTGAGTTTGTCCTGACTGGCGACGAGGCGAAGAAGAAAGCATTGGAATTAGTGGAAAAAAGGGCGATCATCACAGCCGATTCCCTGAACATCCGGAAAGAACCGAATACGGAGTCGGAGATTGTTGGCCAGGCGCTGAAAAATGAACGCTATGTGGTTGAAGGAGAGGCAGAAGATGGCTGGATTCAGATTTCAAGCGGTTACATTTCTGCGGATTATGCGGAGATCAAATATGCACTCAATGAGGCGCGGAAGTTGGATATGCGCGCGATGGTACTGAATTTATACAAAAACCTGGGCATTTCCAGTGTTGATAATTATTTAAACGTGCGTGATCAACCGAGTGAGGACGGCAATATCATCGGTAAGATGACGAGCAAGTCCGCCGGAGAGATTCTGGAGACGAGCGAGGACGGCGGCTGGTACAAGATTCAGTCAGGATCGGTTACCGGGTATGTGAAGGCGGAGTATATCCTGACCGGGGATGCGGCCAAGCAGGAGGCGATGGAGGTTGCAGAACTGATGGCGATCGTATCGACGGACCGCTTAAATGCCCGCACGGAGCCGAGCACGGACGCGCCGATCTGGACTCAGATATCCAACAATGAGCGTTATGATGTCATCAGCCAGCAGGATGGCTGGGTGGAAATTGCGCTGGATACGACGAGTGCCTATGTGGCGACCGATTTTGTGGATGTGCGCTATGCGCTGCCGGAGGCGATTCCATTTACCCCGCTAAAAGAGCAGGAGTCCCTGCGGACCCGGATTGTCAATTATGCACTTCAGTTTGTCGGAAACCGTTATGTCTGGGGCGGCAATGATCCCCATTCAGGCGTAGATTGTTCCGGTTTCACAAAGTATGTATACAGTCATGTGGCGGGCGTGTCCTTGCCACGTGTGTCCAGAGAGCAGGCGCGGACGGGTACGAAGATTGATTCGTCAAAGATGCGTCCGGGCGATCTGATTTTTTACACAGATCGCAAGGGAACGGTCAACCATGTGGCGATGTATATCGGCAATGGCCAGATAGTCCATGCGGCAAGTCGGAGAAGCGGCATCAAGATTTCTACCTGGAATTACCGGAATCCGTACCGGATTGTCAATATGCTGGGAGACTGATAGGGAGAGGATAAGATGAAAGGACCGAAGATAGGAGAATATAAAGAACGTCTGAAAAAGATAAGGCAGAAACGAAACGGCAAGGATCCGATGCGCTGGATTACATTGGCGGCGTGTGCGATAAT
>JBNMLY010000226.1:0-2327 GCA_050875065.1 Otoolea sp.
CCATCAATATCGAGGCAAAGACGATGCTTTCGATGATGAAGAAGACCTTCCTGCCGTCGGTTCTCTCCTACTGTAAAGAGCTGGCAGACACCGTTGCCAAGACAAAGGCAGTCCTGCCAAATGCTCCGGTCAGCGCAGAGAGCAAGCTGCTTGAAAAGCTGTCCGATCTCTACACAGAGATTTCCGATAAGACGGATGCACTGGCAGAAGCAGAAAAAGCAGCCGAATCGATGAAGGACGATATCGAAAAGGTTTCCTATTTCCACTATACGATTCTTGCCAAGATGGATGACCTTCGCGCCAGCGTAGATACCGCAGAAGCACTAATTCCGGATTCCTTCCTGCCGTATCCGACCTACGATAAACTGCTGTTCTCCGTCTAAACGGACTGGTGCGGCTGATTCTTCCGGTTCAATCCACAGGGAATCGACCGAATCCTATTACACTTTGTCGGATGTTCCGGTTGTAATAGATTGAAAAATTGAGCAATTTGTGTTATGATTTGGCTGCAAAATATTGGTATATTCTTTTCTGTACCTGTATTTTGCAGTCAATTCTTGTGTTATTATAACAGTTATTTTCTTATCATTCAGTGCTATCTTACACCATATTGATCTATCAGTATGGTTACAAAGGAGGTTTAATATCATGAGGGAGCCACTCACATACGAAACCGGACTTCGCGAGGAATGCGGCGTATTTGGAATGTTCGATCTGGATGGCGGCGATGTCGCCAGAGATATGTATTACGGACTCAGCGCACTCCAGCACCGCGGTCAGGAGTCCTGCGGCATCGCAGTCTGTGACACAAACGGTCCGAAGGGGGTTGTCAACTGCCACAAAGGACTGGGACTTGTCAATGAGGTATTCCATGAAGAGACGCTGAAACGTCTCGGCGGCAATCTGGGTGTCGGCCATGTCCGCTACTCCACAACCGGTTCTTCCACCATCGAGAACACACAGCCGCTGGTGCTTAAGTACTTCAAGGGAACACTTTGTCTGGCACACAACGGAAATCTGGTCAATGCATTTGAGATGCGGCGCCAGCTCGAGAAAACCGGTGCTATCTTCCAGACAACGATGGATTCCGAGGTCATCGCATTCCATATCGCACGCGAACGTCTGGCTGCCCCGACCGCGGAGGAAGCAATCAAACGGACCGCAGCCAAAACACGCGGCGCTTATGCTCTGATCATCTCCAGCCCGCGCAAGCTGATCGGCGTGCGTGATCCATTCGGTCTGCGCCCTCTCTGCCTCGGCAAAAAGGGAAACACCTGGATCATGGCCTCGGAAAGCTGCGCCATCACCTCGGTTGGCGGCGAATTTATCCGTGATATTGAACCGGGCGAGATCGTAACCGTCACCCGCGACGGTGTCTTCTCGGATAAGAGCCTGCAGCAGGAAAAACGGGCCCATTGTGTCTTTGAATACATCTATTTTGCCCGCCTTGACAGCCACATCGATGATGTGAGCGTCTATGAGGCACGGCTGCGCGGCGGTGCTGCTCTCGCGCGCTCGTTCCCGGCGGATGCCGACCTTGTCGCCGGTGTACCAGATTCCGGTCTGACGGCCGCGATGGGCTATGCAAAGGCCTCCGGCATTCCGTATGAGATCATTTTCCACAAAAACAGCTACGTCGGCAGAACCTTCATCAAACCGACCCAGGAGGAACGTGAAAACAGCGTCCGGATCAAACTCAACATTCTGGAACCGGCTGTCAAGGGCAAACGCATCGTTCTCGTTGACGACTCCATCGTGCGTGGTACAACGATGAAAAATCTGATCCGCATGCTCAAAAAGGCGGGCGCCAAAGAGGTTCATGTGCGTGTCAGCTCCCCGCCATTCCTCTTCCCGTGCTATTTCGGAACCGATGTTCCGTCAAATAAGCAACTCATCGCCAGCAGTCATTCTGTGGAAGAGATCTGCCAGGAGATCGGTGCGGATTCCCTTGGATATATGCCGATCGAAGATCTGGAAGAGATGGCCGGTGGACTGCCGCTCTGTACGGCCTGCTTCACCGGAAACTATCCGATGGAAGTGCCGGATGGGGAGATCAAGGATGCACTAGAATAAATATTCTATACTGAATGTTGGGATATGTTAAAAAGCATATTTCCAACATTCTTTTTTGAATTTTGACGAAATAAAAAAGGGCTCTCATCGAGTCCTTTTTTATCCCTCACACTTTTTCACGTTTTGTCATAACTTTTGTGTTTGTTTGAATTGTCTTTATACGTTGGATGCCGGACGGTTGTTCTGCGCTTTCAACGCTTTCAGCTCGTCAAATACAACATCGTTCAGAACCTTGATATAGGTTCCCTTCATAC
>JBNMLY010000227.1:0-2313 GCA_050875065.1 Otoolea sp.
CACAGGTCCGCCAGTACATGACCTTCGCCATCCGGGTGTTTTCGTCCAGTGCCTCAAACATCGCCAGAAATTCCCACCAATGCAGGGAGTCATTCGGTGTCTGTCTGAGATTGATGCCGTACTGCTGCCGGAACGCGGCATAAATCAGTGGGGCATCCTTTAAAAAGCAATACCCCCGCCGTGCCGTCCGACGTTTGGAACCGCTGCCTTTCCGCGCTGGCTCTCCGCCCCGGTGGAACCACAGCATATAATCTACCGCAGCATCCAGATCCGGCGGGATATTTCGGACGTAGAACAGATTCAGTGCGTTAAGCATCTTCTGTTCATCGCCAATATCCTGCCGGAACATTTCGATTTCTGCCGCCATCATTGTCCTATAACCAAAGGACACATCGTACACTGTACCACCGATACACGCCGTACTGGGAAGCCTGTCAAAAGTTACAGACCATTTCATCATTTGAGTTCATCCGCTGAAAAGCCAAGCAGCGCTTCTTTCTGTGCTTTCACACCGCGCAGCATATCGAGATAGGCGCCTTTTGCCTCTTCCAGGTCATCGCAGTCTTCCAGAATATCCTCCCCTGTCGCTTCCTTGATGAAAACACGAAACATATCAATCTCTCCGGAGATAATCTGCGCCAGGCTACTTTTTTTCTTGATTTCCTTTTCAGCTTTACCCATGTTATCGAGCGCTTTTTCAAACGCTGCCACATCCTTTAAACGTCCGATCTTAAAATCTACCTCTCTGCCTCTGATCTGCATTTTTCATCCTCCTATTCTGCCGAATACGTATACTCTGCCGGTTCCGAACCGATCTTCTGCAGGTTAATATCAATAGATGATGATTCTCCCGCATTGCCGCCGCCCTCTGAATTGACAATCACGGACACCTGGCCTTTCTCGCCTTTACCGTTGAGCATGCAAAAATACACATAATTTGTTACCGCTGCATTGCCTTTGGCGTATTTCATCGCATGCGACAGCATAAAATCCTGCGCCGGATCGCCGATATAACGATCGCCAGATACCGCAAAGGATCTTGCCGTTCCCGTTTTCTGGGTGGATTTACCAGCACGAATATAGGTTTTCTCGGATGTTACCGGGTTAAGATTCGCATCCAGCCCCTCGACGCCCATCTGTACAACCTCATAGTCCTTTACATCCGTAGCCGATCCTGCCGACGGCTTGGTATCAATCGCCAGGACCCAGTCATCCGCCGTTACCCAGCCTTCATAGGACGCGTTCGGTGTTACGCCTGCCATTAATTCACTGATTTTCATCGCTTGTCTCCCTTCTCAAAATAAACAATTCGGCACTGTACCATGTACCGCGCCATTCCCTCTTTCACGTTGACGCCCGCCAGATTTGGCATGTTTTGGAGCGTCTCCATCTTCTTTATCTGGCAACTCTCCGGAAATTCCGGATAGTTCCGCTTCTTATCCTGATCTTCCAGCCAGTCCATGAAAGCCTGGGCGAAATTCATCGCCGTGAGGTTCAGATCATCCGTATCGGTCGAATATGGCTGCACAATTACTATTGAGAATCCATATTCTTTCTCAGCACCCCACAGGTACTTTTTAAGCTGCTTATCCGAATAGTTTGTTACCAGCGAAATACCGCTGTAATCATCCGAAAAGTTGAATCCCAGATACTGACCCGCCAGCTCCTCTGCTTTCGGCTGGAAATACGCCGTTGCCGCATCATGCTTTGTCATTTCACTTGCCTCCAAGATAGTTCTCCAACGCCCGCACTAGATCGCTCTTTCTCGCCCTCATCATCGCCTTGTCCCATTCGGATGTGGCCTGCGGGTGGCGGAAATGGCTGTATTTCAGCTTTTTTCCAGTGGAGGACTTGTGCGGTGGAGAATAATACCCCATCACAGCGCCGCCGTCCATCAGCGGATAGCTCGGACCGTATGCCACACCCTTGTATTGGTAATGAGCATACGGAGACTGATACTCAATCACACCAGTGTCTCCCTCTACGTGGACGCTGACGTTCTGGGCGAGTGCCAGGCTGTCGGCCGGAACATATGAATCCATCAGACGCTTCGCCTCGTTGGCGAGAAACAGGAGGCCGTCATTGCCTCTTGTTTTCTCTTTTGCAATCTGCTCGGACGTTTTGTTCCACTTGATTTCGACATCCATCGTCAGCCCCCCAATCTGTAATGCTTTGCCATCCGGTAGGTGGTGTTATCTGAATAGGCGCTGACAAGGAACGCGTTTGGCTTATTCCGGCGCAGGACTTCCGCCGCCGTATTGGGGCTCTTTGCGGTAATCTCGTCCGCACATTCTCCCAACACCACCACATCCC
>JBNMLY010000228.1:0-2298 GCA_050875065.1 Otoolea sp.
AAGTCTGAAAAATACACGCTTTCTTTGCAAAAAATATTTACAAGATTCGAAATTCCTTATATACTGATACTTTGTGCGTTCAAAAACAGAATGCAAATGACGGAGGAAAGAAAAATGAAAAAAAGCAAGAGAGCATTATCCATCCTGCTATGTCTGATTATGACATGGATGTTAGGCGGATGCGGAAAAACCTCGCCGGAAAGCAGCCAGACAGAACGTTCACCGTACAGAGTCTGCATGATCACCGATGCCGGAGATATTACAGACCAGTCATTTAATCAGACCACGTATGAGGCCAGCAGGGACTACTGCAAGGCCCACAGCATTGACTTTACTTATAAAAAGCCGGACGGCGATACCGATTACGCGAGAACCGCGATGGTCGATGTGGCAGTTGCAGAGGGCTATAATATTCTGGTTATGCCGGGATACGTATTTGCACAGACGATCGTGGATACAACCTTTAAATACCCGGATATTAAGTTCATCGTCCTGGATATGAGCGCGGACGATATCGGGGCAGCCGCCGTCGGAAATGCCTACTATGACAATCCGGATGCTTACAATGTGTCCGATTATTATAATACGGACAATACGTATCTTGCTGTCTACCAGGAAGCCATTCCAGGGTACCTTGCAGGCTATGCGGCTGTAAAACTGGGTTACCGTCATCTTGGCTTCCTTGGCGGTCAGGCCGTCCCGGGTGTTATGAAATATGGCTATGGATATATACAGGGAATTGACGCAGCCGCAAAGGAGCTTGGCATTCAGGACGATGTAACCGTTGAGTATGCCTATGGCGGCCAGTTTTACGGTTCAACCGAGATCACAGCCGCGATGGACAGCTGGTACGGCAATGGGACAGAAATTGTGTTTGCCTGCGGCGGAGGAATCTTTACTTCTGCAGCTGAGGCTGCCGCGAAGGTAGGAGGAAAGATGATCGGTGTGGATTCGGATCAGTCTCCGATCATTGATGCTTACGGCGAGGGCATGACGGTCACGTCAGCGATGAAAAGTCTGACTGCAACGGTAAATTCGATCCTGGATTCTATCATTTATGACGGAACCTGGGAGGAACACGCGGGAAAGGTCGAGAGTCTTGGCCTTATATCCAAAGATGATATGTCTAAAAATTATGTAGGCCTGCCAGAGGATACAACCCAATGGAATGATACTTTCACGAAGGAAGACTACCAGAAGCTTGTAGCGGATATTTATAATGGAAATATCAAGATTGACAATGGTTTCGATCAGATGCCGGAGGTATCTGTGAAGTTACATGTCCGTCAGGGTACGATCAAATAGGAGACAGAAAGGAAGAATCATATGTCTGAATATGCAGTTGAGATGCTGAACATTACCAAGCGTTTCCCGGGAATCGTGGCAAATGACAATATTACGCTTCAGCTTAAAAAAGGCGAAATTCATGCGCTTCTGGGAGAAAATGGTGCGGGAAAATCAACCCTGATGAGTATTTTATTTGGCCTGTACCAGCCGGAAGAGGGCGAGATACGCAAAGACGGAAAGAAAGTAGAGATAAAGAATCCGAACGACGCCAATGCACTTGGAATTGGCATGGTACATCAGCATTTTAAGCTGGTCGAATGTTTTTCTGTCCTGAACAACATTATTCTTGGAGATGAACCGACCCGTCATGGATTTTTAAAGAAAGAGAATGCCAGAAAAAAAGTACTGGAATTATCGGAAAGGTACCATCTTCAGGTCGATCCGGACGCGCTGGTAGAATCGATCACGGTAGGCATGCAGCAGAGAACCGAGATTTTAAAAATGTTGTACCGGGAGAATGAGATCCTCATTTTTGATGAACCGACGGCGGTTCTCACGGTTCAGGAAATTACGGAGCTCATGAAAATCATGAAGAGCCTGGCAGCAGAAGGCAAAAGCATTCTTTTTATCACGCATAAGCTGAATGAGATCATGGAAGTGGCCGACCGCTGCACCATCTTACGAAAGGGACGGTATATTGATACTGTTTCGGTCAAAGATACCACACCAGAAAAATTGTCATCCATGATGGTCGGAAGAGACATCTGTTTTAAAGTAGAGAAAAAGCCGCTGAAACCGGGAAAAGTCATTTTAGAGGTAAAGGATATGACGGTTGCGGGGGAAAACCATAAAAAAGATGCCGTCAAACATGTATCGTTTCAGGTGCGTGAAGGCGAAATCGTCTGCATTGCCGGAATCGACGGAAATGGACAGACCGAACTGGTATATGGTCTGTCCGGTTTGTCGGATTTAAAGTCCGGAAGCATTTATCTCAATGGGCAGGATCTGACC
>JBNMLY010000229.1:0-2297 GCA_050875065.1 Otoolea sp.
CGATGTGCCAAAAAGCATACGTTCGACCCTTAAATAAAACAAAAACAAAACTGCTGTATCTCAGTTAAACAGAATACATAGGATTTCCACCCTATAAATCTGTATTGCTGAAATACAGCAGTTTTTATATTTATAATCTTATTTAACCCACTCTACTTACCGTAAAATTACTGTACCCACACACCGTCGGCATTGATTGTATAACCATCAATTACGGTATTCGTAACCATATATCCATCCGCTCCCATGTAATACCACAGACCAGAGGTCGGGGACTGCCACCAGCTATTTGTCAGGTAATGACCGTCATTGTACTGAATCCACCAGCCCTTTTCATTGGACTCCCAATGTCCCAGATCCGTTACTTGAGCCTGTGTCTGATTAGAAGTATTCAAAATGAATTTTTTCATATCTTCTGGTACATTTCCTTCCTGTCCAGCAGGAATTCTCCAAAAAATAATTCTTGTAATCGCTTGTTCTGCTCCCGAAGCATCTCTCATGTCAAAGCTGCACGGTGTATAACACTGATCATACCAATCATCGGTATAGCACACATCATTTCCTGTGCTTCCCGTCCATCCATCTGCAAATGTCAGTGCACTTGCAGGAATGGTTTCTCCTGCCCCCGGAATAATAACCTGATATTGACGCAGATATAATTTTCCGTCATCTGTAACATTTCGATAATCCTCCGTCAACGGCTGTCCATAAAGACTCGGCTCTCCCGCTGCCATCGCCGTCATAGTGCTTCCTAACATCAGCGCGCCTGCAAGCCCTGCCAAAATAAAACCTTTTTTCATATCCTTCTCCTTTGTGTGTTGTTGTTTTCAGTTGCCTTGTCCTTATTTTATCATACCCCCCCGGTTTGTCCAGTTTATATATAATTTTTATTTTACACCCATAAATTTTTGTCAAAACCCACAATTCCCCTGAGATACTCTTGTGCCAAGCGCGGTCGCTTGCGACATGATTCCCCGCAGACGAAGTGCGCTCCTGACCAGACAGCTTTCTATAAAACAGAAACAGCCATCGGAGTAACATCTCTCATTTACTCCGATGACTGTCTCGCATTCAGCCTTTTATATTCGCTCGATTAGGACTCATCCCTTACTTTCGGTCAAATGAACTGCCGCCGCGCATCGCATCTTCGTTCGAAGCTACCGGCTCTGCCGGTGTATTTTCCCCGCTCGGAGACTCATTTGCCACTCCCTCTCCTGGGTTCTGCGGCTCATCTGCCCCGCTTGCTTCTTCCGCCGTCTCCGCAGCCAACACTTTCTCCAATGCTTCCGGCTCCTTATGCTCCACAGCCGCTTCGCCGTTCTCCGACGGAACTTCTTCTTTCATCGGCTGGTCCTCATCCTCTGCTTTAACCGGTTCTGCCATCTCAATCCGACTTCCCGCCTCTTTTTTCTCATTTTCTTCCGTTTCCGGAATTCCCTTGACCTCATGGAAAATCTTCATGAACTCTTTACCGGTGATCGTCTCTTTCTCAATCAGGAACGCTGCAATCTTATCCAGTGCTTCTCTATTTTCACTCAGCAGACGTTTCGCCTCCTCATAAGAAACCTTCAAAATCTGCATCACTTCCTGATCAATCTCTGCCGCCGTCATATCGCTGCAGTTCATGACCGTTCTACCATTCAAATACTGGTTTTCCCTGCTTTCCAGCCCCATCAGGCCAAACTTCTTGGACATACCGTACTGCGTCACCATCGCGCGCGCAATCCGGGTTGCCTTTTCAATGTCGTTCGACGCGCCCGTCGTCACGGTATCAAAGACAATCTCCTCGGCAGCACGCCCACCGAGATAGCCGACCAGCATCGCCCGGATTTCTTTCTCGGTATTTAAGTATTTCTCTTCCTCCGGCACCTGCATCACATAGCCGAGCGCGCCCATGGTACGCGGCACAATCGTGATCTTCTGCACCGGTTCCGAATCCTTCTGTAGGGCGCTGACTAACGCATGGCCAACCTCATGATAGGAAACAATCCGGCGCTCTTCCTGGCTCAGGATGCGGTCCTTCTTCTCCTTACCGACCAGAACCAGCTCAACTGCCTCAAATAAATCCTTCTGGGAAACGGCCTTTCTGCCATTTTTAACGGCCGTGATCGCCGCCTCGTTCATCATATTCGCAAGATCCGCGCCCACAGCTCCGGACGTCGCCAGTGCGATCTCCTCGAAATCGACCGTCTCATCCAGCTTGACATCTTTGGAATGTACCTTTAAAATCTGCACACGCCCCTTTAAATCCGGTTTATCCACGATAATCCGGCGGTCAAAACGTCCCGGACGCAGAA
>JBNMLY010000230.1:0-2296 GCA_050875065.1 Otoolea sp.
ACATCCATCGATCTTTGCTGCCTCCTCAAGCTCCTTCGGAATACCTCTGAGGAACTGAACCAGCATGAATACGAAGTAGGTATCCACTGCAAACAGAGACGGAATCGTCAACGGCAGGTAGGAATCTACCCAGCCCCACTTGTTGTACATAATGTACTGCGGTGCGTTCAGAACAACCTGTGGCAAAAACAGAGTGGAGATCATCAGGGAGAAGAAAATGCTCTTTCCCTTGAAATCAAAACGTGCAAATCCGTATGCCGTAACGGTTGCGGAAAGCAGGGTGAAGATTACTTTCGGAACTACGATCTTATAAGTATTGATCATGGATTTGATCAGGTCAATTTTTCCGCCGTAGCTCTTGAATGCATCTTTGTAACCATCGAATACCGGATTCTTCGGCCAGAACCATGCGCTGGTGAAGATCTCCGAGTTTGTCTTAAATGTAGCGCCTACCATCCAGATCAGGGGATAGACCATAATGAAACCAACTGCAACAAGAAGAATGTAACGCAGTACCATGCTTACTTTCGCTCTCTGCTCTCTTGTCATAATTTTCTACCTCCCGTCCTCATCCGAATAGTAAACCCATTTCTTCTGGCTGATAAATGCAACTGCGGTCAGCGTCATAACAATGATGAACAGGATCCATGCCTGCGCACTTGCCATACCCATCTTGTGACGAAGGAATGCGTTGTTGTAAATCAACAGGGAAATCAGGGTGGTTGCTCCGTTCGGGCCGCCCTTTGTTACAAGATACGGAGAGTTGAACTCCTGGAATGCCTGGCACAGCTGAGTGATCAGGTTGTAGAAGATTACCGGTGTGATAATCGGAACCGTGATCTTGAAGAACTGTGTCCACTTTCCTGCTCCATCGATGGAAGCTGCCTCATAGAGATCCTGGGATACTCCCTTGAGGGCTGCCAGGAAAATAACCATTGCGGAACCAAACTGCCATACACGCAGCAGAATGATTACAAGAAGTGCAGAGTTTGCACCTGCCATCCAGTTGATCTTTGCGACTCCGAAGAAACCGAGTACGGTGTTGATCAGACCGTCCGTGTTGAAGATTGCTCTCCACAGAATTGCGATTGCAATCGATCCGCCAAGGATGGACGGAATATAGTATGCGGTACGGAAAAAGTTTACACCCTTCAGTTTGAAGTTCAGGATGTAGGCGATGAACAGCGCGAAGATAAGCTTCAGCGGCACATCAAAAATTGCATATTTAAAAGTTACGGCGAATGCCCGGATGATATCACTGTCAGTAAAGATCTTCTGATAGTTCATCACGCCGGTCTTGGTGATGCCGGTAAACAAATCATAGTTCGTAAAGCTGTAATACAGCGAGGATGCAAACGGATATACCTTAAAGATAATAAATCCGATCAACCACGGCACTATGAATAAGAAACCTGCATTCTCAGCTAACGTCTTACTGAAACTGCTTTTGTTCTGCATACGGTTACCTCCCGCTCATGGTAATTTACTATACTTACATTTCTTTTTACTCAACCAGCCACGCATATTTCTCCGGCAAAATGGCACCTTCTCTTCCTGTCATTTCCACCACATATGCCAGACGGCTTCTCATCGACTCTTCCGGAAATTCCTTCTCCATTCCGACTTCCCGGCAGATTCGTCTGATTCGCTGCAGCTGCCCCTTTAAGATGTCGCAGAGGGCCTTGTAATGTTCAAAAATTTCTTCCGACATTGCATCGATCGTGTCCGCAAGCAGAACCAGCTGGTCTAAATCCAGATCCCCAAGGCTCTGAAAATACTTTACGATCTCTGCATAATTTGCCTTATCTTTTACGGCTTCTCTTACATCCATTCCTAAATTCCTTCTGCTGCCCGTTTCGGGCCCTTTCCTTATCGAAGCCGCCAAATCAAATCTCTTGGCGGCCTCTCCATGTAGTCAGGTTCTTTATTTATGTCGTCGAGCCATCGGCTTCATCAGCGTCAGCTCTCCAACCTTCCAATCCGGCTTTTTCTCGAATCTCAGATCTCAGATTTTAGTTTCCAAGAACCTCGTTTACACCATCAGCCAGCTGCTTTGCTGCTGCTGCGCTGTCGATGTCGCCCGCGCTCAGCTTGCTGAATACTTTGTAGTAAACGCCATCCGGGTTTGCCTTCAGGTCGTTGTGCTCGAACTTCGGATCCAGAGCGAACTTGTTGTGTGCCATAACAGCTGCGTTTGCCTTCTTAACCAGCTCGTTTCCAAGACCCTTCTCATCAAGAACTTTCAGAGCCTCTGCGGAACACGGAATTCCTCTCTCAGTACCGATGATCTCGATAC
>JBNMLY010000231.1:0-2264 GCA_050875065.1 Otoolea sp.
GTGTCTGGGATCAGAATGATAAGGCTCCACATAACAGCGGTGTAGCCGAGAATCAGAATTCCCATGACAACGCCTGCTTTTTTCACACGAGCCGGGCGTCTGGCTCCATAATTGTAACTCAGAATCGGAGAGGAGCCTTCTGTGATCGCATAGATGGGTGTTTCCACTAACTGACGCACGCTGGATACAATCGTCATGACGGAGATGTAAATATCGCCGCCTGTGACGGAGAGGACGTTGTTGCAGCAGATTGTTACGAGACTGTTTGTCAGCTGCATGATGAATCCGGCAGTTCCGAGGCTGACGATATCTTTTGCTAGAGCGATGGAGTCTTTCCATTCGTTCTTGTGAAGAAAGCGCAGTTTCAGCTCTGCCTTCTTTGTGAGAAAATAGAACACAAAGAGAGCGGACAGGCACTGGGAAAGAACAGTTGCGATCGCGGCGCCACGGACTCCGAATCCGAGTACAAAGATGAACAGCGGGTCAAGCAACAGGTTGGCGATCGCTCCGATTGTGACAGAAAACATTCCAATCAGGGAGTAGCCCTGCGCATTGATAAACGGGTTCATTCCTACTGCAATCATGGATGGGAGCGTGCCGATCAGGTAAAGGAGTAGATAGGGATGAGCGTAGGTCATGGCGTTTTCGGATGCTCCGAACAAAACCAGAAGCGGATGGGCAAAGACAAGTCCGATTATCATCAGAATGACTGCACTGAAGCAGAGCATAGTGAAGGAAGTGCCCATAATGTGTGTTGCCTTCTGCTGATTTTTCTTTCCCCTCTGAATAGAGAAGAGGGGAGCACCGCCACTTCCGAAGAGGTTGGAGAAGGCGGTGATGATAACGATCAGTGGAAAGCACAGCCCGACTGCCCCGAGCGCGGTAGTTCCGTTTCCCGGGATGCGGGCGATATAGATGCGGTCCACGATGTTGTATAGTAAGTTTAGAATCTGGGCGACAAGCATGGGAAGTGAGGCCCCAAGGATGTTGCCGGTTACAGTTCCATTTTCAAAATCAACTCGTTTCATGGAAATTCTCCTTTGATCCTTCATTTATTATTTTTTTCTTGATTTCAAGTATAGCAAGCGTTAAACTATATGTAAATTATTGAATTTATATCAAAATTAAATAAAATTAATATGGATATGGATGGAAGCCATTTGTATGATGAAAATTATGAAATATGAGAAGATAAGAGCATGAATGGAGAAATGAAATGGAAATCAAGCAACTGGAGTATTTTCGCGCCATTGTAGATGCTGGAACGATCAGCGGTGCGGCAAGACAACTGCATATGACGCAGCCACCTCTCAGTTATCAGATGAAGATATTAGAAGAAGAGCTGAAGGTATCGCTTTTCTTGCGTGGAACGAAAAAAATTACGCTGACGGAGGCGGGAAAAACTCTCTACGAACAGGCAGAAAAAATTTTGACGCTCACGGATCTGACGAAGAGCGAAGTGATAAAATCCAGTCAGGCAACAACCCTGCATATCGGTCTGACGCCGTCCACAGTTTCCATGATGTCGGACTATTTGCTGAAATTTGCGAGGCGGTATCCACATATCCGTTTTGATATCCATGAGGGTTCTACGTTTACTCTGAAAGAGCAGATTGAGAATCAGCAGGTTGATCTCACGACACTGCGGACTC
Organism: Otoolea sp.; assembly: GCA_050875065.1. GTDB lineage: Bacteria > Bacillota > Clostridia > Lachnospirales > Lachnospiraceae > Otoolea. The sequence continues at coordinate 1,653 of JBNMLY010000231.1, forward strand.
CGATAGCGCTCAATGGCTGTGAGACAAAATCGCTTGCAAAGGAGCGGCTTGTGGCGATGGCGATTCCGGAATATCCGTTGTTTCAGGGGAAGACTGCTGTGAGTCTGCATGAACTTATCGATCAGCCACTGATTCTTTCCCGCCGTTATCAGAAATATATGCTCTCGGCATTTGAAAAAGCCGGCGTGGTGCAGGATTTTTATTGTGCGTGTGAGGATGCCCGCACATCGATCATTATGGCGGAAAAGGGACTTGGAATTGCGATTCTTCCAGCTTCCATGCTGAAACAGTCGGAAAAATTAAAATCGTGGGAGATCGAAGATGCAGATCTTGCAACGGAGATTTTGCTTGTATGGAGAAAGGGAAGAGTGCCCGTGGAGGTGAAGGAATTTCTGGAGATGATGAAAGAACATGATGAAAGGGAATAAGAAAGGATGAAAAACATATAAAAGATTGCCTTGTTGGAAAGGTTGTATTCAAACTGGGTTTGTAAGAGAGTGTGAGGAAATATGACATTTGAGGAACGGGTATATAAACATGAGATGCAGTTAAATGAGACAGATGATGACATCGTCGACTATATTCGGAATCACAGGACAGATATTATGAAAC
>JBNMLY010000232.1:0-2180 GCA_050875065.1 Otoolea sp.
CGGATTTTTCAGGTCAATCTCCGTGTGCGCCACATTCAGATCGCCGCAGAAAATAACCGGCTTTTTTTCCTCCAGCTTCTTCAAAAACTGCCGGAAATCATCCTCCCACTGCATCCGGTACGGAAGTCTCGCCAGCTCATTCTGGGAGTTCGGCGTATAGCAGGTCACCACATAATAATCCGGGTACTCTGCCGTGATGACGCGTCCCTCATGATCGTGCTCCTCGATGCCAAGGCCATAGCTCACGCTGAGCGGCTCTTCCTTCGAAAACAGTGCCGTTCCCGAATATCCCTTCTTCTCCGCATAACTCCAGTACTGATAATACCCCGGCAGCTCCAGATCAATCTGCCCTTCCTGCAGCTTGCTCTCCTGAATGCAGAAGATATCCGCGTCCAGCTCATGGAACACATCCATAAATCCCTTTCCCACGCACGCCCGCAGGCCGTTTACGTTCCAGGAAATCATTTTTTTCATGCTATCTCTCCTTTAAAAATTGAATAAGGTTTTGCCAACACATAGAAAGACAGCAGGCAGGTGGCAGCCGCTCCGGAACTGGTCTGTGGATGCAAAGCAGGCTTTCGCCTATCAGTTGTACGCATCTTGAACACGCTTGTCCGAATGGGGCGGACGCAAGTCCGACACAGGCGAACAAGTGTAGTGAAAGCAAGCGAACAACGATAGCGCGAAGAGCCAGCAGCGCATTCACAGACCTGTTTCGGGGCGGCTGCTGCCTGCCCCACCTCTCTATCTTTATAAATCTACGTGTAAATCCTGATGTTTAATCCCATGTCTCTCCACATATCCGGTCAACATCAGGGTTAGCGCACCGTCGCCCGTTACGTTGCAGGCGGTACCAAAGCTATCCTGAAGTGCGAATATCGTCAGCATCAGCGCCGTTCCGGTCGCGTCAAAGCCGAGGACACCGGTAATCAGTCCCAGAGATGCCATAACCGTTCCGCCCGGAACACCCGGCGCACCTACGGCAAATACGCCTAAAAGGACGCAGAACAGAACCATCGTCATCATGTTCGGCATCGCGCCGTACAGAATCTTGGATACGGTCATGACGAAGAATACCTCGGTCAGAACCGAACCGCACAGATGGATATTTGCAAACAGCGGAATACCGAAATCAACCATATCATCGCGAAGCGGCTCTGCCTTTTTTGCGCAGCTAAGTGCGACTGCCAGGGTCGCTGCGGAAGACATCGTACCGACTGCTGTCAGGTACGCCGGGCCATAATGCTTGATAACACCTCTCGGATCACGGCCCGAGTAAATGCCGGCCAGCATATATAACAGCGCCATCCAGATGTAGTGGCCTGCCATCACAATCACGATAACCGAGATAAAGACTGGCGCCTGTTTCGTAATAGTTCCCTCATAAGCCAGTGAGCAGAACGTAAATGCGATGTAAACCGGAAGAATCGGAATCACAATCTTCTGTACCAGTTCCAGAACGATCTTCTGGAACTCATCCAAGAGCTTCGTCACCGTCACTGCCTTGGTCCAGGTTGCTGCCAGACCAATCATAACGGAAAATACCAGCGCACTCATGACGCCCATGATCGGCGGAATGTCCAGTTTAAATACAACTTCCGGCAGACCGCGCAGGCCATCCACCGCCGACTGAATCGACATATGCGGAATCAACGTGTATCCGGCCGCCATCGAAAATAGCGCTGCGCCAAGAGAAGACGAATATGCTAAAATAAGTGCAACTCCAAGCAGACGGGACGCATTCTTACCAAGCTTCGTGATCGACGGGGCAATAAAACCGATGACGATCAGCGGTACGCAGAACGAAATCAACTGTCCGAAGATATAATTCAGCGTCACAACGAGATTCATAAAACTTTCATTTGCTACCAGACCGGCTATAATACCGATCGCTACACCCAACACCAGCCGAAATGGCAGGCTTTTCATTAATTTGTTCATACCCAATCCCTTTCCTGATACCTGCCGCTTCCTGCCTGTTTTCAGGAAGCCACCGAGGCGCTGCCTCACAGGCCAAAATTCCCTGCACTCCCCTCTGTCCATCCCTGGACCAGTGGAATCAACACATCTACTCCTCCCAGAGCTTTTTCGGGTACAGGCCGCTATCCTTCATCCCCTGAATCGCGTCTGTCACCGTCTTCTTATCTTCCTTGTAGGGCACACCGAACCAGCGAGCCACA
>JBNMLY010000233.1:0-2138 GCA_050875065.1 Otoolea sp.
ATCCAGGTCTTCGTCTGATCCCACAGGCACTGGTGAACCGTGGAAACTTTTCCCTCCTCTTTTCCTTCAAAAGTGAATGTTGCGACTACCTTACCGAGAGATCCGTCCTCGTTCCGGTCGATCGTGTAGAGGGTTCCTCCCTGAAGCGTGGCAACGATCACACGGCGGTTTTCTTTATCCATTGTCACATCAACCGGATTTTTTCCGCCGATGTCGATCGTGTTCAGATAATCAAGGGTGCCATCTTCTTTGATGCGGTAACTAGAAACTTTGGTGAGATCTCCATGCACACTGTACAGATATTTCTTTTCTGCGTCAATGCACTGATAGCTTGGATTCTCGTCAGTGAACAGGCACTGCTTTTCCGTCCAGGAGCCATCTGCTCCGATCTCATAGACCATCAGGCCGCGTCCGCGGGCGTTGCGGGCTTTCGTGGTACGGCATCCGACATAGGCATATTTCATAGTAAAATCCTCCTTTATGATGAGAGTAGTGATAAAAGTTAAAAACTATTTTTGATAAAAGAATATCTGATGCCTGTATTATAAAATGGGGGAAAACAGATGTAAAATTTGTTTTTTTATATGGATCCATAAACAAAAAAACGGAGAGTATTCAAGAAAAAACAAAGAAACTGTGCGTTTTGCATAAAAACAGAGGACGGATTTTAGATAGAATGACGGAGAAAATACCGGAAATTGTGAAAAAGAAAACGAGAAGAACCGAGATGGCGAAAATTCAATATCAGGAAATGCCATAATGCTATATAAATAACTGTATTTTACGATAAAAATAAGATTTGATACAATAAGGGCGTCAAGAGAAATGTGTCAAGGAAATGAATTCAGCTGAACGAAACAAAACACAAACAAAAAAGAACACATAAAACAGAAGTACATAAAACAGAAGTACATAAAACAAGAAGTGGAGGGTTACAGTTTTATGAGCATGGAAGTTGTGTCGCTGGTTGCGCTTGTTGTAGCAATTTTGATGGGATTCTTCCTAAAAGTAAATGTTGGAATCATTTCGATCGCTTTTGCGTATCTGATCGGGCTGGTGTATGGGGTACCGGCGGGAAAGATCATAGGTGGATTCAGTTCCTCAATGGCAATTACGATGATCGGTGTCATGTATCTGTTTGGAATTATCACGAAGAACGGAACTCTGGAAGTGCTTGCCAGAAAGATCACAGGGCTTGCGGGAAATCGCCGTTTTCTTCTCTACATCGCCATGTATGTGATCGGCGGACTGCTCTCCGGTGTCGGCCCCGGTGCGATCCCGACGCTTGCGATCGTTCCGGTTCTTGCGATTCCGGTAGCGCTCAAGGCAGGAATGAATCCGATTCTTCTCTCCCTGATCGGCCAGATGGGAGCACAGAGTTTTCGAATGTCACCGATCACGCCGGAGGCAGTGGTAGTCTCAGAGCTGATGGTAGATCAGGGACTTGATGGAAACACGGTTCCGGCAATGTGGTGTCTGTTTGTGACGGAAGTTGCCATGATCGCAGCCTCCTTTGTATTCTTCAAGGGCTGGAAGTTCTCCGAGCCGGCAGAAAACCTCAAGTCTGAGGAGACTCCGAAGTTCTCTGCAAAGCAGCTGATCTCCCTCGCTGCACTTATCGCAATGATCGTGAGTGTTGTGGCTTTTGGATGCAATGTGGGTCTTGCAAGCTTTGTCGCAGGAACCGTGCTTGTGATTTTAAAGTGCGGAGAGGATGGAATGGCAATCAAATCGATGCCGTGGAATACCATTCTTCTGGTACTCGGCGTCGGAGTTCTGATGAATGTGGTAAAGCTGGCAGGTGGCGTGGATCTTTTAGCGTCTCTGATCGCATCGTTTGCGACGAGACGGACAGCTTCTCCGCTCATGTGTCTGGTTTCTGGATTTATGTCTTTCCTTGCATCCGGCCTCGGCGTGGTGTTCCCGACCCTGATCCCGACGGTTGGAAGTGTTGCTCAGGATCTGAATGGCCTTAATCCGGCTGAACTGATGAGTGCGGTCGTAATCGGCGGAACTGTGACCGGATTTTCCCCGATCTCCACAGCCGGAGCGCTGATTCTTGCAGGTGTGGCCCAGTTTGAGGGAATCGGAGAAAAGTACTCTCAGAACAGGATGTTTGTGGAACTCTTTGTCGTTGC
>JBNMLY010000234.1:0-2109 GCA_050875065.1 Otoolea sp.
AATTGATGCGATACAGGATGGAGAGACGATGCTGCGGCGCATGAAGGACCTGGAGACGGGCGAGATCCGCATCGGCGCGAGTGATATGACACTCCAGTTTTATCTGCTTCCGTATCTGGAACAATTTCATGAGGAATATCCGAATATCAAAGTGACAGTTTCCAACGGTCCGACGCCCGAAACGCTGGATGCACTCTATAAAGGCCACATTGATTTCGGAATTGTCAGTACTCCGTTTGAGACGAAGCAAGCGGTCAAAAGTTTCCCTGTGCGGGAAATCCGAAATGTGTTTATCGCCGGGCCGAAATTTGCACCGGAATTAAAGGGGAGAAAGTTATCCTATGAAGAATTGAAACATTGCCCCTGCATTTTCCTGGAACACAATACGAGTACCCGGCGGTTCATGGATGAATTCCTAGCAAAACGGGGAATTACGCTGGAACCGGAGTTTGAACTGGCAACCAGTGAGATGATTGTCCAGTTTGCAAAGCGGAATTTAGGAGTCGGCTGCCTGATGGCGGATTTTGCGACGGATGCCATCGCGGACGGCGAGGTGTTTGCGCTGCAATTTGAAGAGGAGATGCCGTCCCGTCAGTTCTGCCTGGTGGCACCGGAAAAAGCCTGGATGTCCCCGGCGGCGGCGAAACTGTTTAAGAGGCTGGCGGAGCTGCATAACTTTTAATTATGTAACTTATAAATAAGATTGATTTTACTTATATGGAAAAGTTGTGTATCCTTATATAGTAAGAGAGTCTGATTGCTGGAAAGAGAATCGGGCTCAAAGTGATAAAACATTCTTCTGAGGGAGGAAAATTCATGGTACGAGCAATAGTAGGAGCTAACTGGGGAGACGAAGGCAAGGGTAAGATTACCGATATGCTTGCTAAGGAATCCGACATCATTATCCGTTTTCAGGGCGGAAGCAACGCAGGTCATACAATTATTAATAACTATGGCCGTTTCGCGCTTCACCTTCTGCCGTCCGGTGTATTTTACGGACACACAACCAGCATCATCGGCAACGGTGTGGCATTAAATATCCCGTTCCTGGTAAAAGAGCTGGAAAGCCTGGTATCTCAGGGTGTTCCGATGCCGCATATTCTGGTATCGGACCGTGCGCAGATCCTGATGCCGTACCATGTTCTGTTTGATACGTATGAGGAAGAGCGTCTGGGCGGCAAGTCCTTTGGTTCCACCAAGTCCGGTATCGCACCGTTCTACTCTGACAAATACGCGAAGATCGGCTTCCAGGTCAGCGAGCTGTTTGAGGACGAAGCGGCTCTGAAAGAGAAAGTACAGCGCGTCTGCGAGACAAAGAACGTCCTGTTAGAGCATCTGTATCACAAACCGCTGCTGAACCCGGATGAGGTTCTGGCAGAGTTAATGGAATACAAGAAGATGGTAGAGCCGTATGTATGCGATGTATCCGCATATCTGCATGATGCCATCAAAGAGGGCAAAAACATCCTTCTTGAAGGTCAGTTAGGTTCCCTGAAAGACCCGGATCACGGTATTTACCCGATGGTAACTTCTTCTTCGACTCTGGCTGCTTACGGTGCGATCGGTGCAGGTATCCCGCCGTATGAGATCAAAGAGATCACAACCGTTGTAAAAGCATACTCCAGTGCAGTCGGCGCAGGCGCATTTGTCAGCGAGATCTTCGGTGACGAGGCAGACGAGCTTCGCCGCCGCGGTGGTGACAAGGGCGAGTTCGGTGCAACTACCGGACGTCCGAGACGTGTGGGCTGGTTCGATGCAGTCGCAAGCCGTTATGGCTGCCGTATCCAGGGTGCGACGGAAGTAGCTCTGACTGTTCTGGATGTTCTGGGCTATCTGGACGAGATCCCGATCTGCGTTGGCTACGAGATCGACGGCGAGGTTGTCAAAGACTTCCCGGTAACCTACAAGCTGGAGAAAGCAAAACCGGTTCTGAAGAAACTTCCGGGCTGGAAATGCGATATCCGCGGAATCAAGAAATACGAAGATCTCCCGGCAGAGTGCCGCAACTACATCGAGACGATCGAGGCAGAGCTTGGCGTACCGGTAACCATGGTATCCAATGGTCCGGGACGTGATGAGATCATTATGAGAAAATAATTTTATAGAATC
>JBNMLY010000235.1:0-2106 GCA_050875065.1 Otoolea sp.
CAATTCACCAATTTTATTACCTTACAAATGCAGATAAAATCCATAGATGGATCTGTGGCTGAATATTAAAAATGAGTTTTGTCGAGTCGGTCAAAGGTTAAAGAGTTCATATTGAACGGATTGGAGGAATTTCTCATGAAAATCGCAGTAATTACAGGCGCTTCCTCTGGCATGGGGCGTGAGGCGGCCAGACAACTGGCGGATCGTTTTTCGGGGCTTCAAGAAGTCTGGCTGATCGCCCGCCGGATGGACCGGTTGCAGGAACTGGAGCGGACGCTGCCGATCCCGGCGCGATGTTTCGCCATCGATCTGACGGATGCATCTCAGCGCGAGACTCTAAAAAATGAACTGGCGGCGCGCAGGCCTGACGTAAAGCTTTTGGTAAATGCCTCTGGATTTGGAAAGATCGGAACCGTCGGAAATCTGCCGCTTGAAGATGAAACCGGAATGGTGGAACTCAACTGCGAGGCGCTCTGCGCGGTCACGCATATGGTACTGCCTTATATGAGTGAAAACAGCCGGATTCTCCAGTTTGCCTCGGCAGCTTCCTTTCTGCCGCAGCCGGGATTTGCCATCTATGCGGCAACCAAGGCATTTGTATTAAGCTACAGCCGCGCCCTGCGGGAAGAACTCCGTCCGAGAAAAATCGGCGTAACGGCCGTCTGCCCGGGACCGGTCAAGACAGAGTTTTTCGACATTGCCGAGACGACGGGGGAGATTCCTCTTTATAAACGCCTGGTGATGGCCGATCCGAGAAAGGTCGTAAAACTGGCCATCCGCGACTGCATGGCGGGAAAAAGTGTATCCGTTTACGGCATTCTGATGAAGGCATTTTTTGTGCTCTGCAAGGTGGTACCGCATGAGTGGATTTTGCGGGCGATGCAGGCGCTGAATCATTAATAATTATAGAAAGGACTTTTACATCGTGAAAAAGATAAAAAAAGGCGATTACGGTTACCGCAATCATTTCAAGCGGAGACAGATTTTTTTGATCGCACTTCTGGCATTATTTATTATCGCGCAGCTTGGCGGGCGCTATTTTACGGACAATGAATCCATCAAAAAAATTTTGACAGTCATGGCGATCGTGACGGTGCTTCCGACGGCGAACCTCGCTTCTCCGCTGATTGCCATTTTCAAGTACCATACACCGGATCCGGCATTTCATGAGGCATATATGCCATATGAGAAGAAGTTTGAGGTCCTGTATGATCTCGTGTTGACCACGCCGGACGACGTCATTCCGTCGGATGTGACCGTTGTTCACCCGACCGGCATCTATGTGTACTGCATCAACCCGAAGCTGAATGTAAAGCGCGCAGAGGCGGGGTTAAATGAACTGTTAAAGGCTAACAAACTGGACCCGAACCTGAAAATCGTAACCTCCCGCAGCACCTTTGACAAGCGGATTCACAGCCTGAAACCGGCATCGGAGTATGAGGACGATGGAACCGTGGAATATGGTGTGCGCGTGATGAAAGGGCTGTCTATGTAGCAAAGATAAGTTTGCAAACATGGACAATCCCTCAAAATGAAGGTGGTATTTCAGGGGTACCTTAATCATGACAAAAGAGATAGGGAAGTATTAAAGAGAAAAAGGGAGGCGGCAGCCATGCGGATGCTGACAGTATCTAAAAATGAGGCGGGGCAGCGCCTGGACAAGCTGCTGACAAAATATCTGAATCTGGCGGGGAAAAGCTTCATTTATAAAATGATGCGGAAGAAAAATATTACCCTGAACGGAAAGAAATGCGACGGATCCGAGCATCTGACCGAGGGCGATGAGATCAAGCTGTTTCTGGCAGAGGAAACTATCGAGAAATTTTCAGAAGTGAAGATTCAGAAGGTACAAAAGAAAAAACTCGATATTATCTACGAGGACGAACATATTTTACTGATCAATAAGCCGTCGGGAATGCTGTCCCAGAAGGCAAAAGAGACGGATGAGTCGCTGGTTGAGTACCTGATTGATTATCTGCTGGATTCCGGGAAGTTAAAGAAAGCGGAGCTGGCGAGCTTCCGCCCGTCCGTCTGCAACCGGCTTGACCGCAACACGAGCGGTATCGTGGTGGCGGGATGTTCCCTGCCGGGACTGCAGATCATGTC
>JBNMLY010000236.1:0-2084 GCA_050875065.1 Otoolea sp.
CAGTAGATCAGATCTTCTTCACTGCAGCCGGATAGGTCAATGCCATAATCAATAATGGCATTGTTATTTCCCGGATTTCCCTCATAAGCAGGACTTTCTGCATTGCGTCTGAAAAAGCCCTGCTTTACCGGTTCATGGAAATAAGAAAGAAGATCATGATCCAATGCATCTGCAGTCACCGGAAAACGGGATAAATGTTCTCTGTCCAGAAAATCCAGAACCCGCCTGATATCCATTTTTCCGTACAGGACGATCAGACAGTTGGAATAACGGTAAAATTTCTCAAAACGTTCCCGGATCCGCTTAAAAGAAATATCCTTATAGTGAAAATGTGCCCGGCCAAGGAGATGGGAAGCTGTCTGTCCTTCATAAAGAGTTTCCGCCATAAAGCTGTCTGCATTTTCCTGGATGTCAGTTAAATGCCCCCAGTCCTCATTAAAGACAGTGCCTTCTAAAGAAAGCTCGTCATCCTCATTTTCCAGCTCATAGCGCAGTGCTTCCCGCCGGAAAAAGTAGTCCTCTTTTAAGGCATCCGGCTCTTCCATACAGCATAAAAATACATCCATTATCTTTAATAACTGGTCCTCACTCTGGGAACACACCGGATAGCAGGTGTATGTGTTGTCCGTAAGGCCGTTCATAAAGGTAGAATAGCTTTTGCTGTCCATATCAAAGAAAATATCCCGGCTGGGGTAGCGGGAGCAGGAGCACAGCATCAGATGCTCTAAAATGTGGTTGCTGTCCGACTGGTCTAACTGGGGTGTGCGGTAGATCAGGTTAAAACCCAGTTCCCGGTCATCATTTTCTATATACAGGACTCTGGCACCGCTGCAAATGTGGGAGAGCTCCGTTATGTGTGCTCCCAGCATGGAAACGGTGGTCTGGTCCGTCACTTTATATCCAAAAATCTCTTCGCCTTTTTCCGGCAGAGTCATCATGTAAGATCCTCCTGATTTTTAAGACTTCATCTCCAACTATTTTAACACGGAGAGCCTTTTTTTACAATTTTTACAATTCGCCGAATAAATGCATTAAAAACTGATAAAAATACGTTAAAATATTACCACTATCCTTTGTTGACATTTTAACAAATTAGTGGGATAATCTGTAGTGCATGCGAAAAAATACAATCGCATCTATCCCTTATGATCAATTACGAAAGGAAAGAGGTTAGTAAGATGGCAGCAAAAATCGATTTAACAAAGTATGGCATTACCGGAACCACAGAGATTGTGTACAATCCTTCCTATGAGATGTTATTTGAGGAAGAAACCAAACCAGAACTGGAAGGTTATGAAAAAGGACAGGTCAGCGAACTGGGAGCAGTTAACGTTATGACTGGCATCTATACAGGACGTTCTCCTAAAGACAAATTCATCGTTGTAGATGAGAACTCCAAGGACACCGTATGGTGGACCTCTGATGAATACAAGAACGACAACCATCCAGCATCCCAGGAGGCTTGGAAGGCTGTTAAAGAGATCGCTCAGAAAGAGCTGTCCAACAAGAAACTTTACGTTGTAGATGCATTCTGCGGCGCAAACAAGGACACCCGTATGGCAATCCGTTTTATCGTTGAAGTAGCTTGGCAGGCACATTTCGTTACCAACATGTTCATCAAGCCAACTGCTGAAGAGCTGGAAAACTTCGAGCCAGATTTCGTTGTTTACAACGCATCCAAGGCTAAAGTAGAGAACTACAAGGAATTAGGTCTGAACTCTGAGACCGCAGTTGTATTCAACATCACAAGCCGTGAGCAGGTTATCATCAATACATGGTACGGCGGCGAGATGAAGAAGGGTATGTTCTCCATGATGAACTACTATCTGCCATTAAAGGGCATCGCTTCCATGCACTGCTCCGCAAATACAGATATGAACGGTGAGAACACCGCAATCTTCTTTGGTCTGTCCGGTACAGGTAAGACCACTCTGTCTACAGATCCTAAGCGTCTGCTGATCGGTGATGATGAGCACGGCTGGGATGACAATGGCGTATTCAACTTCGAAGGTGGATGCTACGCTAAGGTTATCAACCTGGATAAGGATTCTGAGCCAGATATCTACAATGCAATTAAGAGAAAC
>JBNMLY010000237.1:0-2065 GCA_050875065.1 Otoolea sp.
CCAGAAAAAATACCAGGGCAGCCGGAAGCGGCCGCATCCGAGGAACCGGCGGAGAAACTGGTGACAGAGTCAGAAAGCGAACGTGAAACCGGGACGGAGTCTGTATCGGTGGCAGAGCCGGAGACGCCGGAGGAAGCCGCTCAGGCAGAGACGCAGTCACAGGAAACGGCAGCGGTTGAAACCTCGATGGAACAAACGGTGGCGCCGGAACGTGTAGAACCGGTCGAGACGACCGCCGATCCAGGTACCTCGGAGAGCGTGCCGCCCTCCAATCCGCAAGAAGAACCAAAGCAGCCGACCCCACCGGCGGAAGAAAAAGCACCTGTTCCGGCGCCTCCGAGCTTTCGGGTGTTGAATGTCATGGAGGAAATCCTGACACCGGAGGTAACGCTTGAGATGATGGAGAAAAATGATGTCTGTCATTGTCAGCGCTGTCAGGCAGACGTACGGGCATTGATGTTGACCCGCCTGCAGCCTAAATACGTGGTGGCAGAGCGCTCGGCGATTCCGATGCTCATGACATATTATCGAAATAAATTCCGGGTTGCGATACTCAGCCAGTCGCTCCGGGCGTGTATCGATGTAAAGGAGAATCCGCGGCATTAAAAGCGGATTCTCCTTTGTCAAATCCGCACTATCTGGTTATAAGATGCGATTTTTTGACGATTATAAATATAGAGATTATACTATAAACCCATTAGGGAAGGAGTGGCATATATGGCAAGTGTATCAAGTACAAGCAGTACCAGCAGTAGCCTGGGAAATACAGCGTTGCGTGGATTTGGCGGTCTGTCATCCGGTCTTGACCGTGACTCCCTGATTGAGCAGATGACAGCGAGCACGACGGCAAAGATTACTTCGAAGAAGCAGGCGTTGACAAAACTTCAGTGGAAGCAGGAAGCGTATCGTTCCATTAGTGGTAAGATTTTGGATCTTCAGGATACATATCTGAGTTATTCAGGAACCCAGAGTTTAAAAAATAGTGAATTTTTTGCAAAAAGTAAGATTACAACGACAGGAAATTCAGATTATCTGAAGTATATAACCGCTTCAGGACAGTCAGATGCAGCATCTAGAGTTTCTGTGCTGGCAGTCAAGAAAATGGCAACTGCTGCAACTACAATTTCAAGAAAGAAAACGACAGACGACGCGGGGGCGGGGGTTACTACCTCATTAACGAAAGATAAGTTTGAAAATAAGACGGTAGACAGTTCAACACTTCCTGAATCGAAGCTGATATTTGGAACTTGGGATTCAGTCAATCAGGGTTTTAATGAAGGCGCTACTTTTACATTCCCGACCAGTTATAAGGAAGAGGGTTCGGATAAAGAGATTGAGATTGACTATACGGCTGATCCAACAGAAGTGGTGAAACATTTGAACAAAGCGTTGGATGCGTCGCACTTTTTGTCTAAGGATGGAACAGGAGAGGCCGGAATTCATTTTAAGGTGGTTGACGGAAAATTTCAGATTAATGCAACCGAAAATATTTCAGATGAGGGAAAGTCTTATAAGATCAAGAATAATGGCACTTTATCAAAGCTGGGATTTAATGCAGATGACTATACTGTGAAAGAGGGAGAAGATCCGTTGGACCATGGAATTTCGTTTATTAAGGATGAGAATAGTACGAATAAATTCAATGAGACGACTGCCAAAGGATCAGGTTTTTCGGATGCAAGTTTAGATAAACAGTCAATGACGGAATATTTGACGGGAAAAAGTATTACCATTACGTATGGTTCCCAGACGAAAACGGTAGATTTGATTCGGGAAGGGGATACAGTCAACAGCTTTGATGATTTTACCAAATTACTTCAGAATAGGGTAAATCAGGCATTTGGTGTTAAATATGAGACGGATAACACAACGAAAACGGAAACTATAAAACCAAAAGTAGAAGTTACGCTTAATGATAAGGGGGAATTATCATTTAAGCCTGTGAGTGCTGATCAGCGAATTGAAGTTTCGGCTGACACTTTGGAACTGCGAAATGTCCTTGGAATCAAAGAAAACCAGTCCAATATGATTACCAGAGGAGATAGCTTGTGGGAAAATCGGGACA
>JBNMLY010000238.1:0-2046 GCA_050875065.1 Otoolea sp.
ATATAGAAGAAATTAAATTTCAGGAAAGGCAACGATCATGAAAAAAGAAGAAATGAAAATTACCGAATTATATGATTTAACCCATACACTGGCTTCAGATTATCTGAAACAGTTTACCTACCCGTGGGAGGCGCTGGCGGGGATCAGCGATTTTATCATCGAGTTGGGAAACAGCCTGGATCCGGAGGAATACGAAAAACGTGGCGAAAATGTCTGGGTTCATAAGACGGCAAACGTATTTGAAAGCGCTTATCTGCATGGCCCGGTCATCGTCGGAAAAGACGCCGAAGTCCGCCACTGTGCGTTCGTACGCGGCAGCGCCCTGATCGGGGAAGGTGCAGTAGTCGGAAACTCCACGGAACTTAAAAATGTCATCCTGTTCGACAAAGTACAGGTTCCGCACTACAACTACGTCGGCGATTCCATCTTAGGCTACAAGTCCCACATGGGCGCCGGTTCCATCACCTCCAACGTAAAATCCGATAAACTTCTGGTAGAAATCCACGCCGAAGACGGCAAGATCGAAACCGGCCGCAAAAAAATCGGCGCTATGCTCGGAGACAATGTAGAAGTAGGCTGCGGCTCCATCCTGAACCCAGGCAGCATCATCGGCCGCGGAACCAACATCTATCCGCTCTCCAGCGTGCGTGGGGGAGTAGATGCAAACTCCATCTACAAAAAACAGGGCGAAGTTGCGAAGAAAGAAGAGCGCTAAAAGCTAATATATACTAAAATAGAAGAATGAATTTGGTGGTGTATAAAAAGCTACAAAACATTTGAATTTCCAAATTTGAAGAATGGTACATTGCATTTTTCAGAAAAACAGGGCTTCGGGATTTGGGACTGCGCTGGTTTCCATTTATTCTTGTACGCATCTTGAACACACACGTCCGAATGGAACGGACAAACCTGTCAGATCCAGGCGGCCGCGTGTAGTGAAAGCAAGCGAACAAGGATAAATAGGAAAGTCAGAAGCGGTCCCAAATCCCGAAGCCCTGTTTTTCGTCCGAATTACGAATCCCTATATAAAGCGACCTCTACACCAAATGAAAGATATCCACCAGCAAAATCTCCGCCAGCCCATAATACGTCACAACCGCGACCAGATCATTCACTGTCGTGATAAGCGGGCCAGATGCAACCGCCGGGTCAACCTTCAGCTTGTGGAACAGCATCGGCACCAGTACACCGACCAGACTGGAGATTACCATCGCACTCAAAAGGGAGATGCCGACACAGCCGGAGAGTGCGAAGGAAAAGAAAAGACTCTTCTGTTTCATAATATGGACAAAAAATCCGATGACGACAAAAGAAGCTGAACCGAGCAGCAGTCCATTTAAAAAGCCGATTCGCATTTCCTTGAATACAAATCCTAATTTCTGCATCGCGGAAATGTCCTCATCCATCAGGACACGGATGGTGACAGCCAGCGACTGGGTGCCGACATTGCCTGCCATATCAAGGATCATCGACTGGAAGCAGATGAGAAGCGCGATACGGTCAACGATCGGCTCAAAAATACCGACCACGGAGGAAACACCCATGCCGAGGAAGAGCAGCAGCACCAGCCACGGAAGACGTTTTTTCAAACTCTGGAGCAGTGGTTCGTGCAGATCCTCTTCCGAAGTAAGACCTGCCAGCTTTGCGTAATCATCACCCATCTCGTCGTCGATCGCCTCAGCGATATCCTCATAGGTGATGGCACCGATGATTTTATGGTTCCGATCGAGAACTGGGATAGAATCCTCGCTGTAATCGATCAATTCTTCCATACAATCGGACGATTTCTCATCTGCGTACACATACGGATAGGAGGTACTGATGATGTCCTCCAGTTTCATGTACTCACGGGCGGTAATCAAATCTTTCAGCTCGATCGCACCGAAATAGCGCCCGTTCTCATCCTCGACGTAGATGGTATCAATGTTGTCGTTGTCCTCCGCCTGGGAGATCAACTGGCGCATCGCCTGCTTGATGGTGCAGTTGTTGGGAATGACGATGTAGTTCGTTGTCATCCGGCTACCGATCTGTTCCTCATCGTAGGAA
>JBNMLY010000239.1:0-2037 GCA_050875065.1 Otoolea sp.
ACATAGTTGCCGTGCAGATCGACAACGGCCGCCGTCATGCCGGTCGCCGCAGAAAAAAGATCCTGAAGCTTCTGAAGTTCCTGCATATCTATTATTCTCTCGAAGTCCATGTCCCCTGCCTTTCCAGCGCTAAAGTGAGCGGTTCTAGTTACCGAGGAAGCCGACGCCGATGCTGCCGCAGAAGCGGTTGACGCGGACGGCGCAGAAACTGCCTTGGACGCCGGTGCCGCCGTACTGCCTGCCGGGTTTTCCTTGCGCACCCAGGCAGCCATCTTTCGATCCATCTCACGGATATGCTTTACCAGGATTTCAACGCTGTGATTGATCTCGCCTAAGCTGGTGATCGAAGCTCCCTCTTGCTCTAATTTGATGATGGTATCGCCCAACTTCTGCTTGTACCATTCATGAAATTTACGATGTTCCTCATAATCTGGATATTTCGTCTTTTTCTGAAGTTCTTCCTCATCCGCAAAGTGCTTATTGACATACTCTACCAGAAAGTCCCCGAGGTGGGAGATCTGCTGTCTGCCCTTTCCCTGGGAGCAGGCTTCCAGCAGTTTGTTTACCTCATCTAAAATCGTCTGATGTTCATTGTCGATCAGTTCGTTCCCGGTTTTCAGATCGTCCGTTAACTCATATTTTTTCATCGCTTGTTTCCTCCCTTGGCGATCTCTTTATGAAAACGGGACAGAAGCTCATCCATAACCGCAATCAGATGGCCGATCTCCGGTTTCGAGAGCTGCTCATCCGCGCCCAGCTCTTTTCCTTTCTGGCGCATCTGTTCATTGATCAGGGATGAGAAGATGATTACCGGTATTTTTTTCAAATTCGGATCGTCTTTTACCAGTTTGGTCAGTCTGTGGCCGTCCATCTCCGGCATCTCGATGTCGGTAATCAGCAGGTTGACCTTCTCATACAGGTCGGAATCCTCGCTGATGGATGAGAGGTAATTCCACGCTTCCTGTCCATTGGAAAAATTCTTTATATTGGTAAATCCGGCGCGTTCCAGCGAATCATCGATCATCTTGCTGAGCAGCACGGAGTCCTCCGCAATGACGATCGGGGAAGCGCAAAGCGGGCGGTCGCCCATTCTCTCCACCTCAGACACCTGGATCGTTGTCTCTGGCGCAATCTCTGCCACAATCTTCTCGAAATCAAGGATGATAACCAGCTCATCCCCACACTGGGCGATACCGGTCGCTACGCTGTCATCCCCGGTTGCGATCGTTTTATCCGGTTTCTGGATATTTTTCCAGGAGATACGGCTGATTCCCTCGATGCTGTCCACCCGGAACGCCACGGTCATTTTATTGAAGTTGGTTACGATAAACAGGTCTCTGGAGCCATTTTCCCTTTTTTCTCCGGTCAGGTACTCAGACAGATTGATAACGGTAATCAGTTCATCCCTCGGTTTAAAGATACCCTCTACGGCCGGATGTGCATGCGGCATCGGTTTTACCTTCTCACTCATGATGATTTCCTGGACTTTCGCTACGTTGATACCGTAAAACTCGCCCAGGACTGTAAACTTCATAACCTCAATTTCATTTGTTCCGGATTCCAGAAGAATTCCTTCTTTTTCTTTCTTACTCATGATCCATCCTCTCCTTTTCCCTATAAATGGCGTTCCGGCCTGCCGACCGTTCTGACGCCTACATCTCCGGTGCCAAGATCCAGATACATCGTCCGCGCGTAATTGCCGCCCGTGTCTTCTGCTGCGATCCGGATCCCCTCCTGCGCCATGACCTTTTTTACACTTTCCGCGTTTCGTTGTCCGATATTGCCGAAACTGGTGTTTCCGCTGATCTCGAACATCTTGGCGCCCCCGGCAATCTTCACGACCATCCGGCTTTTTACCATGCCGAATATCTGGAGTTTCCGAAGCGTCTCGCGTATTCCGCTGTCTGCAAATTTATATGGGTTCGAATCCCGGCCCTCAAACTGACATGGCAGCATGATATGCAGCAGCGCCCCTAAATGTGTTACCGGGTCATAAAACGTCACCCCGATACAGGACCCCAGGGCGTAGGTTATAAT
>JBNMLY010000240.1:0-1985 GCA_050875065.1 Otoolea sp.
AGGTAGTTAACTATGCGCTGCAGTTTGTGGGCGGGCGTTATGTCTGGGGCGGCAACGACCCGCATACTGGTGCGGACTGTTCTGGTTTCGTGAAGTATGTCTTAAGCCATGTGGCCGGGGTCGGACTTCCAAGAACCTCCAGGGAACAGGCGAAGACCGGACGGGCAGTCAAATCCAGCGAGATGCGTCCGGGTGATCTGATCTTTTATACTAATAGTAAGGGTACGGTTAATCACGTAGCCATGTATATCGGCAACGGACAGATCGTCCATGCGGCAAGCCGCAGGAGCGGAATCAAGATTTCCACCTGGAATTACCGTACACCGAAAACGATCCGGTCCTTCCTTGACTGACAGGTTGAGAGAAAACACAAAAAAAGATAACATCAAAAAAGGATTTCCCTGATTCAGCAATGGTATGGGAAATCCTTTTTGTATCAAGTTATGTGGTGGATGTAAATATCTGATACTTATTTAGAGGTATCGGAGAATACCGTTCCATGCAGGAACGGTTTTTCTACTTCAGTCAGGATGTGGATGAAATCCCGCATGTATTTGGTGAGGTATAAGTCTTTGCGGTGGCATAGATAAAAGCTTCTCTGATTTTCAATGCCCTTGATGGGGTAAACAGCGCAGTACGGATACAGCTCTGGAGACATTTCCACGTAGTTGATGGGGCAGATCATGACAGCATCGCAGGCAATGGCGGTGCGTTTACCAACTTCAATGCTGGATGTCTGGATCAGAATGTCCGGCTGGATGTCGTAAGTGGCAAAAAGCTGCTTCTGTACGGTATTTACGTTGTGGCCTGGACGGCTGGAGATAAATTTCTCATGTCTGGCTTCGCTGATCTCAATAGGAGTTCCAGAGGGAATCCGCTTGGCAAGATCGGTATTGCGGCTGGTCAGGAGTACCAGATCTTCATCTTCTATGAGAATATAGTTCAGATCTTCGTGTTTTGGATAGGTAGTCAGGCAGGCAAGATCAATAGATCCTTCTAACAGCATAGATTCCGTGATGGCGGAACCATGCTCCTGCAGGTCAATATCAACGAAGGGATATTTTTTCATGAAGCGCGGAAGCACATAAGGAAGCACCTGCATGGCACGCTGGACCGGAATACCCAGCTTCAGACAGCCGTGATCTTCGTGGTTGATCTCATCAATCTCTTTTTGCAGATTATTATTAATAGTGAGAATCTGCTTGGCTGCTTCAATGTATTTTTCGCCGGCATAGGTCAGGGTGATGGGATCGGTGGAACGGTTGAAAATAGCAGTGCCGAGGTTGGTTTCTACCAGCTTGATCATCTGACTTAAGGAAGGCTGTGAAATGTAAAGTTTTTTCGCGGCTGCCGTGATGCTTCCTTCCTGCATGACGGTCAGCATGTACTGTGCATGTTTAATGTTCATGAAACACCTCTTTTATAACAGAAATATTATAAAACCCATAACAGAAAAACTTGTTGTGCGATAACTAGGGTTATGATACCATAAAAATAGTGAATATTCAACGAGGAATCACAAGAAAGCAAATCGGGTTTTGGTTGAATGTTACAGTTCCCAGATGGAAATTTTCTGAACTGAAAATTCCGTATGATACAGTAACGGTTGAACTGCACAATGAAAGGAGGAACGCGCATGAAAAATGCGGTGGGACGGGAGATTTCCGACGAGATTTTGCAGCGCTATGGAAAGGAAGGATACAAGGGAGCATACGCCCGGGACGGCGTGCGTTACCGGAAAGCAGCGCCTGCGGTGAAGGGGTATGTGGACCCAAAACAGAGCAAGCTGGTACCTTCCATCCGGGAAGCGTTATTAAAATGCGGCATCAAAGACGGTATGGTGCTGTCCTTTCATCATCATTTCCGGGATGGAGATTATGTGGTAAATATGGTCATGAAGGAGGTGGCGGAACTCGGCATAAAAGATATCACGATCTGTGCCAGCTCTCTCGGCGCAGCCCATGACCCGGTGGCGGATCTCATTG
>JBNMLY010000241.1:0-1979 GCA_050875065.1 Otoolea sp.
AATGGGTGTATTTCTGGATGAGCTTTCTGGATCAGATGTACTGGATTGCGGGAAGCGTGATCGGGGCGGCGCTGGGAAGCGTGATTTCTTTTAATACGAAGGGGCTGGATTTTGCACTGACAGCCCTGTTTGTGATGATTTTTACAGAGCAGTGGATCGGGCAGAAACGTCATTGGCCGGCGGTGACCGGCGTGGTCTGCTCGGTCATCTGCCTGAATGTATTTGGGCAGAGTGCCTTTATCATACCGACGATGATTGCGATTTTAGCGGTATCGGCGATCGTATATAAAAAGGAAAAATTGACGGAAAACGGGGAAGAAAATAAGAAACAAGATGAGCCGGAGAAGCAGCTGGAACGGCGGGAGGAAATAAGCCATGCAGAATAACAGCACCTTGATTTTAACACTTGTGATGGCGGCGAGAACGATTTTGACGCGTTTCCTTCCATTTATTTTGTTTCCGGATGGGAAAAAGATGCCGCGCTATGTCGAGTATCTGGGGCACGTGCTTCCGTATGCGACGATGGGGCTTCTGGTGGTGTACTGCCTGAAAGGTGTCTCCCTTTTTTCGGCACCGTTCGGACTGCCGGAATTTCTGGCTTGTACACTGGTGGCGGCGCTCCACGCGTGGAAGCGCAATTCGCTTTTAAGCATCGGGGCAGGGACGGTCTTTTATATGGTTCTGGTGCAGATGGTGTTTGTGTAGGAGCAGAGAGTTTTTTGGTTCGTGTGAGTTGCTTTTGAAAACAGTGGACGTTTTTTCTGCATTTTAGCTTGCAAAATAATGGTGTGAGGTTTGTGCAATTACATAGTATCTATGGTGGTATCATTTGTCCTGCCTTTTGTTCCAGATGCGGGTTCGCCCAGTGGCAGATTGATACATTTCCACGCTTCCGTCAGCCGGTCAAGATTCCAGGCGGCGTTGGCCGGACTGGTGGACGGCAGTTTGACTGCCTCGATGCCTGTCTGTCTGCGGCAGAAGCGGTCGTACATTTTTCCAGACAGACCGCCGTTTGTGTAGATAGACTGAATGGAGGTCTGATTTAGAATGGATGCGATATCGTTCGGGACAACGTCCCGGATGGAGCTGTCGCTGGAACCTTCGATGGAGCAGCTGTGAATGGTATCCCAGACGGCAATGTGGTTTCGCAGCAGAAACGCTTTCTTTTCCTCGATGGAGGACGGAACGTCTTCCCTGCGCAGGCGCGCTAAGAGTTTCCAGAAACGGTTCTGCGGATGCCCGTAGAAAAAACAGCTTTCCCGCGATTTGACCGACGGAAAGGAACCGAGAATCAGGATGCGGGAGTTGGCGTCAAAAACAGGTGGGATAGGATGGATGATGTGGGATGGCATGGTGGAATCTCCTTTCTATGGTTGGATTTGATTCTTCGTTGGATTCATTTTCTTGCATTGTATTTTATCATTCAAGCGCTTCGTTGTTCGCCAAGCGTGAGCGAGCGTTTTACAGATCTCCTGCGCTTATTATTTCGTGATTTCCTCCCTCGATTACTTCGCCGTTTGCCAAAAGTGAGCAAGCCCCCTCTGGCTCTCTATCATTCTATCATAAGTACTAAATGCTTTTGGCTCGGCTTTATTCAGTGCCCGGAGGGACGCACACTAAGTTCGAAAATACCTCGCTAATTGTTCACATTATAACATAAATCAGAAAAAATGGGAGCATTTTCAGGAAGCGGCGTTTTGAAAAAGTCGTAGAAAGATGAAAGGCGGTTATTTGGGGAACTATTTCATAAAAGAAATATAGAGAGAAAATCCCCACATTTGATGGGGAGTTCACAAGTTTTTAATATTTTCACTTCTTGATTTATAGGCAATCTGCCACTATAATGGAAAGAAGTACGCAGGAATTTGCGCGCTGGCGGGGAAGAAAAGCGGGCATGAAGCCGGATGAGAAGCAGATTCGGCAGATTGAGAGGGGCTTTTGAGGAACCTGATGTGGCGGATTTCGGATGTACAGTGACA
>JBNMLY010000242.1:0-1957 GCA_050875065.1 Otoolea sp.
ACCTGTGCTTCTTCCGCGGAGCGGCTGCTTGGGAGTCTCAGTCTAAAAGAGAGGGAAGCGCTGGCATCGGTTACGGATATCTATTCGATTGGACCGAAATGCTCTGCGGCACTCCGGGAACTTGGCGTATCCCCTGTGATCGAGGCGGCCGTAAACACATACGAAGGTCTGGTCAACTGTGTGCTGGGAAAAGAATAAGTATGAAATATGCAAATATAATCGTTGATATATCGGTAGAAAAACTGGATAAAACATTTCAGTACAGCATCCCGGAAGAATTGCAGGAGGCGGTACAGATTGGCGTGCAGGTGGATATTCCGTTTGGAAACCGGAAGCTGACGGGCTATGTGATTGAACTGACCGATGAGGCGGAATTTGATCCCGCAAAAATCAGACCCATTCTCGGCATCCATGAGGGGAGCGTTCCAATCGAATCGCAGTTGATTGCTCTTGCCGGCTGGATCAAAAAAAACTACGGTTCAACAATGAATCAGGCATTAAAGACCGTCCTTCCGATCAAAAGACAGACAAAGGAAGTGCAAAAAAGAGAACTTTCCCTTGCAATCTCCAGGGAGGAGGCAAACGAAAAACTTGCCCTGTTTGAACAGAAACATTACACGGCAAAGGCAAGGCTGCTGCGTCAGCTTCTGGAGGCGCAGGTACTGGATTACACGCTTGTCACGAAAAAGTTAAATGTCTCATCAGCCACGGTTCAGGGAATGCAAAAACAGGGACTGATCCGGATCGAAAGCAGCAGGCATTACCGCAATCCGGTTTCGCATCTGGATCAAAAAGGCTACCATCTGACATTAAATGACAATCAGCAGAAGGTGGTGGATACGGTCTGGGCAGACATTCAGGCGGGCATCTGCAACACATATCTGCTCAAAGGCGTAACCGGAAGCGGAAAGACGGAAGTTTATATGGAACTGATCGCACGTACATTGAAGGAGAAAAAGCAGGCGATTGTCCTGATTCCGGAGATTGCCTTAACCTATCAGACGGTCATGCGTTTTTATAACCGTTTCGGGAACCGGGTATCCATCATGAATTCAAGACTTTCCCAGGGAGAACGGTTTGATCAGTTTGAACGCGCCAAAGCGGGGGAGATTGATATTATGATCGGACCGCGCTCGGCGCTGTTCACAC
The DNA here is from genome assembly GCA_050875065.1 of Otoolea sp. GTDB lineage: Bacteria > Bacillota > Clostridia > Lachnospirales > Lachnospiraceae > Otoolea. The sequence continues at coordinate 1,150 of JBNMLY010000242.1, forward strand.
CGTTTTCGCATCTTGGGCTTATTATTATCGATGAAGAGCACGAAAACTCCTACAAAAGCGAGACGGCGCCGCGTTATCATGCGAGGGAGGTGGCAATCGAGAGGGCACGTATGAACCATGCATCGGTTGTGCTTGGATCGGCAACCCCGTCGGTGGACAGTTATTATCAGGCGATGCAGGGAAACTATAAACTGTTAACCCTTTCCCAGCGCGTGGAAAAAAAGCCGCTGCCGGAGTGCGAGATTGTAGATTTAAGACAGGAACTGCGGTCGGGCAACCGTTCCATCCTTTCGGGAAGGCTGCAGAAACTGATGGAGGAACGGCTGGAAAATCATGAGCAGACGATGCTTTTTTTGAACCGGAGGGGAATTTCCGGATTTATTTCATGCAGAGCATGCGGATCTGTGATACAATGTCCTCATTGCGATGTGTCGTTAAGCCAGCATAAAGGAGGCCGGATGGTCTGCCATTACTGCGGTTACGAGCAGCCACAACCGAAGGTCTGTCCGTCCTGCGGCAGTCCTTATCTGGGCGGATTTAAGGCCGGAACCCAGAAAATTGAACAACTGGTGCAGAAGCGTTTTCCGGATGCCCGTGTTCTTCGCATGGATTTTGATACGACACGTACCAAAGATTCCTATGAAAAGATCTTACAGGCGTTTGCCAATCAAGAGGCAGATATTTTAATCGGCACCCAGATGATCGTAAAAGGGCATGATTTTCCGAATGTGACGCTGGTGGGGGTACTTGCCGCGGATATGTCGTTACATGTGCCGGATTTTCACGCATCGGAGCGGACGTTTCAGCT
>JBNMLY010000243.1:0-1943 GCA_050875065.1 Otoolea sp.
CCGTAGAAAACGCATAAACAGGAGGAGCTTTACATGGCTGTAGTAACTGAAACAACTACCCCGGCAGAGACGTCGGCGGAGACACCGGTTGAAAATCCGGCTGAAAATCCATCGATCGAACGCTGCCTTACTTTTGAGTCCGGCGGTATGACTCTCTTTTTAAGTATTAATAATGTAACTGAAATTATCAACGATTGTGCGATTACCCATCTTCCGCTGGTTCCTGGCTATGTCAAAGGAATCGTCAATCTGCGCGGTCAGATTCTTCCGCTTGTGGACATTCGTGTCTATATGGGCAAAGAATCTCTTGAATACAACAGTAAAACATGTTTCATCGTATTAAATGTGGATGATCTCCCTGTATGTATCGTGGTCGACTCCGTCCAGCAGGTAATTGATATTGACCTGCAGAACGTCCGCCCGATCCCGGTAAAGCGCAGACAGAAACTCTTAGATGGAATGATCACCCTGGAAAACGGTGATGTCCTCATGTCCTTCGACTGCAAGTCACTGGTTCATGCACAGGTATAATAAAAAGGAGCTAAAACCATGCTTTTACTATCAGATGCAGATTTTACCCGCCTTTACACTTATATCCGTGCGCATTACGGAATCGATCTAAGCCGTAAAAAGCAGTTGATCTCCAGCCGTTTGACCAATACACTAGAAAGGTTATCAGAGTTTTTCAGAATATGTAGATGAAATCATCTCCGGACGCAATCCGGAGATGGTTTCTGTCATGCTCAATAAACTGACAACCAATTACACGTATTTTATGCGGGAAAAAGAACATTTTGACTTTTTACAGAACCGCATCCTGCCGGAGCTTGAGAAAAAACATATGAACGATCGAACGATCGCGATCTGGAGTGCCGGATGCTCTTCCGGCGAGGAACCTTATACAATCTCGATGTATCTGCGGGAGTATTTCTCAAAACGCCCTGGCAAATGGGACACACGGATTCTGGCCACTGATATTTCCGAACGGGTTCTGGCTTCTGCCAAAAATCCCAGCTATTCCGCTGAAAGTATTCACACCCTTCCGGCTTCCTGGCAAAAACGCTACTTTATCCAACAGCCGGACAACACGTATGGCGTATCGAAGGAGCTGCGCGATAATGTGATCTTCCGCTCTTTCAATCTGATGGATACGATCCGTTTCCGTCGCAAATTCGATCTTATTTTCTGTCGAAACGTCATGATTTATTTCAATCATCCGACAAAAGTAGGGCTGATCCGGCGTTTTTATGATGCGACGCTGCCGGGCGGCTATCTCTTTATCGGGCATTCGGAGAGCCTGGATAAAGACGACTGCCCTTTCACGTATCTGGAACCTGCCATCTATCAGCGACTTGCAACTCATTCATAAGGAGGTATTCCAGTGATGGAAGGTAAACGAAAATTAATGGTGGTGGATGATTCCCCCCTGTTTAGAACCTGGTTGATACGCTCCCTGTCCGATGATCCGCGCTTTGAAGTGATTGGATATGCCGTCAACGCATTTGACGCACAGAAAAAAATTCCTCTCCTGAAGCCGGATATTCTGACACTGGACATTGAAATGCCGGGAATGTCCGGCATTGATTTTTTAAAGCAGCTGCTACCTACCCACCCAATTCCCGTTATTCTGGTATCTTCCCTGAATTTACGGGTGTTTGATGCCCTGGAAGCAGGCGCCGTTGACTTCGTCCGGAAACCAGACGAAGCGAATGGTCTTTCGAAGGAAATTTTCCTCTCTACCCTACGCTCAAAGCTTCTGGTTGCTTCCTCTGCCCATGTGCATCTGCCAACGCGGCGTCCAGCAACCACCGCTTCGCGCCCGGCACCGATTTCACAGGCAGAGAAGCCTTTACCGCTTCTAAAAGCGCCGCAGCCGCTCTCTTTTTCCGGCGCCCACTCGTTTCGCTCGACGGCTGAACCGGTCATCGCCATCGGCGCTTCGA
>JBNMLY010000244.1:0-1857 GCA_050875065.1 Otoolea sp.
GTTTAAAGGGTATCGATAAAATGTCAATTTATCGATACCCCTTTTAAATTCCCTGCAATTCGAACGGCGGCGTGTATTCTTCTTTTGCGCTGCTTTTTTCCTGCATAAATCCCTGTGTGAGTCCTAAATCAATCGCGGCATCGACGACCTTCTGATATTCATAGCTGGTGATGCGGCGGTTGATTTCCGGGTATTGGCTGCTCTGGTAAAATGGTGTGTACTGGCTCATGAGGCTGACGAGAAAATGTCCCTCCGGGAGATTGTCATGAATCCAGTGGAGCAGGCGGATGGAATCATCCTTGTGTTTCGGAAGAACCATATGCCGCAGGATCACGCCGCGTTTCATGAGTTGGCAGGTCTGTCCGTTTTCGGAGAAAGCTTCCAATACCAGCGGGCCGGTGTGCTTGATCATTCGTTGGATCGCCGCCGATGCGACTGGAAAATAGTCCGGGGCGGCGGAGTAGCGGGCAGACAGCTCGGAAGAATAGTATTTTAAATCCGGCAGCCAGATATCAATATAGGGAGCCAGCGCGTCAACCGCCTCCAGCGTCTCATAACCGCCACAGTTGTAGACGATCGGGATGGAGAGCTGCGGTTTGACCCGTTTTAAGACGGGCAGAAGCGACGGAAGGTACTGCGTCGGTGTTACCAGATTGATATTGTGTGCCCCCTGTGCCTGGAGTTCCAGAAAAATTTCCTCCAGACGCGTCTCGAAAATATCTTTTCCGAAGCCTTCACTGCTGATCTGGTAATTCTGGCAGAAACAGCAGCGCAGCGTACAGCCGGAAAAAAAGATGGTGCCGCTTCCGTGCAGGCCGCTGATGCACGGTTCCTCCCAGGGATGAAGCGCCGCGCGTGCCGCCCGGATACCGGCAGGGCTGTGACACCAGCCCTGCTTTTTTGTGCGGTCAATCTGGCAATTTCGCGGGCAGCAGTGGCAATTTTCATAGGAGTAGGTGACGGTTTTAGAGGACGGAACCGATGAGACGGTGTCTGGATGGATGGGGGGAATGTATGTGTTCATAAGTTTTGTTTCCTTCTATAAATGAAAGTAATTATTACAGTGCGAATTTATAACGAAATAACTGACGATTCTTTTATAAGAATTTTGATGAAGTAATTCTTTCAGGGCGTTTTTATATATTTCAAATCTGTGTTGAAGCCAAAAAGTCGATCGTTATAATGCATTTATTCTACTAAGAAACATGAGCAGTGTCAAATACCTAAGTATGGTTGCCTAAAAAATATTGGCAGAATTGTTATTGCTCCCGAATTTTGCTGATTACAAGTGCAGCGCGGATTTATCTAGTTGACAGATAGGTTTTTCCTGCCTAAAATAAAGGAAGTCTGGTAACTGCTGGCAGATGGAGCAGTGATAAAGGCTGTCGATTTTTTGTTTTTTTGTATAAAAATAGAGAAATGAGAATTGTGAAGAAATCGACTGGGGCAGAAGAATGTATAAAGGCGGGACAGAATCGATGAAAAAGATAGAAACAAGCGAAAAAGCAAGAGAGGGGACAGAAAAGCAGGCGCAAAAACAAGCAGCGGCCAGGGAGATGAACGGATCCAAAGTGAGAATGGCGCTCTCCTATGCGTTTCCGAAAACGATTCCGATCATGGTCGGATATGTATTTCTAGGGATGGCGTATGGAATTTTGATGAGTGTCAATGGTTTTGGCGTGTTCTGGGCGGCATTAAACAGCTTGATTGTGTATACAGGCAGTCTGGAATTTATCGGTGTCAATTTCCTGGCAGCAGCGGTCAGCCCGGTGACGGCGTTTGTGATGGCGCTGATGATCAGCGCGAGACATATCTTTTATGGTCTGTCAATGCTGGGAAAATATCAGAATGTCAGCA
>JBNMLY010000245.1:0-1846 GCA_050875065.1 Otoolea sp.
AATGTACGGCTTGCAAGATTTGGACTGCTTTCTGCGGAAGCATACTTTGTAAAAGTGTCAAGTTAACTGAACCGCCGGATGCGGAACCGCACGTCCGGTGGTGTGAGAGGTCGGCGGCGAAAGCCGCCTCCTACTCGATCAAAGTGGCAGTTTTAGGATCTAACGCTTAAAGCCGTGTCTGTTTTGTTTTTTGAGAAAGACTATGAGTGAAGAATATAGTATTTTTGATACTACGGAAAAAGAGGGAGAAATAGAATTATGTATGTAATCGCAGGACTTGGAAATCCGGGAAGAGAATATGAGGGAACCCGCCACAATGTAGGATTTATGACGCTGGACGCGCTGGCGGACAAGTATAACATTGACGTCCGGGAGAAAGCGTTTAAGGGACTGATTGGAAAAGGCATGATCGAGGGAAATAAGGTCATTCTGGTGAAGCCGCAGACCTACATGAACCTGAGCGGCGAGTGCATCCGCCAGGTGATGGATTATTATAAGGTAGATCCGTCGGAGTTTATCGTGATTTACGATGATATCAGCCTGGTTCCGGGCGGCATCCGTATCCGCAAGAAGGGCAGCGCGGGCGGCCACAACGGAATCAAAAATATCATCGCCCATCTGGGAACGCAGGAGTTTCCGCGCGTGCGGATCGGCGTGGGCGAAAAGCCGGCGCGCATGGATTTGGCGGACTATGTGCTGGGACATTTCCCGAAGGAGGAAGCTGAGACGATGACGGCTGCGTTTAAGGACGGCGCGGCGGCGGTCGTAGATATGATGAACGAGGGCGTCGAGGCGGCGATGAACCATTTCAACGGCGCGGCGCGCGGGGAGAAGGAGAAGCTGGAGAAGCAGAAAGAGGCAAAGAAACAGGAAGCGGAGAAGAAGCCGCAGGCGGATGTGGCGGAGAAGTAAACGTTGGTATTTACAGCAGGCAGTTTTGGAACTCAAAGTGCGGTATGATAACATGATGCCGTTGGAGTTTGCCGGTTTGGAATGAAAAATTAGAAAGGAGGAAATCAGAACACAATGAGCGATTTATTTGCCAATCCGTTAGAGGAGATGATCGAGTTCCAGGATCTCAAAAAGGATTTACAGCGTGAACAGGGCCCGCTTCTTGTCACGGGATGTCTGGATTCGCAGAAGGTGCATCTGCTGTCCGAGCTTTCGGACCTGACGCCGTGGAAGCTGATTGTCACCTACGATGATTCGAGGGCGCGGGAGATCTGCGAGGACTACCGGTGTTTTGACACGGATATTTCGCTGTACCCGGCGAGGGATCTGCTGTTTTATACCTCGGATATTCACGGAAACCTGCTGACGAAGCAGCGGATCCAGGTCATGCGGCGGGTTCTGGAGAGCTCCGGCGGCGTGGTGGTGACGACGATCGATGGCCTGATGGAACATCTGCTGCCGCTTGCGTGGATGAGAGAGCGGAGTCTCACGATCGGGGCGGAAGATGTGGTCGAGGTGGAGAAACTGACGCGTGCGCTGGCAGAAATGGGATATGAGAAGGTCGCGCAGGTCGATGGATCGGGACAGTTTTCCGTGCGCGGCGGTATCATTGATATTTTTCCGCTGACGGAGGAAGTGCCGTACCGGATCGAGCTGTGGGGCGACGAGGTCGATTCAATCCGTACCTTTGACCCGGAGAGCCAGCGCTCGATCGAGCAGGTGGACGAGGCGGTGATCTATCCGGCCACGGAGATGGCGCTGACGCAGGAACAGATTCAGGATGGAATCGAGGCGATCGAGAAAGACCGCAAAAAATATGTGAAAAAGCTCCGGGATGCCATGAAGACGGAGGAGGCATACCGGATGGATTCGGCCGTTTCGGAGGTCTTAGAGG
>JBNMLY010000246.1:0-1690 GCA_050875065.1 Otoolea sp.
AGCGTCTCCAAGATGATCGGATCCCCGCCAGGATATGTGGGCTACGAGGAGGGCGGCCAGCTCAGTGAGAAGGTCCGCAGAAACCCGTATTCCGTCATTCTCTTTGATGAGATCGAGAAGGCGCACCCGGATGTGTTCAACATCCTGTTGCAGGTACTGGATGACGGTCATATCACCGATGCCCAGGGCCGCAAGATCGACTTTAAGAATACGGTACTGATCATGACCTCCAACGCAGGCGCGGAGAATATCATTTCCCCGAAGCGCCTGGGCTTTGCTTCCAACGACAACGCGAAAGAACGCTACCGCTTCATGAAGGAGCGCGTCATGGAAGAAGTGAAGCGGATGTTCAAGCCGGAGTTCTTAAACCGTATTGATGAGATCATTGTGTTCCACCAGCTCTCCCAGGAGCACATGAAGGAGATTGTGGACATCATGTTAAAGGGCCTCTGCAGACGTACCCTGACTCAGATGAACGTAGAACTCACCGTGGATGATTCCGCAAAGGCATTTCTTGTGGAAAAAGGCTACGATGAAAAATACGGTGCCCGCCCGCTGCGCCGCGCGATCCCGAACCTGTTAGAAGATGGCCTGGCCGAGGCTGTTCTGGACGGAACGGTAAAAGCCGGAGATGAAGTCACGGTCACAAAGGGGGAGGACAATCTTAAATTTTTGTCGGCAGAAGTGATAAAAAACTAGATTAATTTTGTCGATTGTTGTATAATCCTATGAGAAACGGACGGTTGAGAAACGGTTTCCAGAATTTTCGGCATATCAATTGTATGCATCTTGAGCACGCATGTCCGATTGCGTCGGATGAAATCGGTCACAAACTGACATGTGCAAGCGAAAGCAAGTGAACAACGATATGTGAAAATGCAGGAAATAGTTTCTCAACATCCCGGCTTTCTACAGCAGTAAAATGTAATATGAAAATACCAGGAGGGCAAACACATGCCAGTAATCGAATCTTTAATCCGCTCCGAGGCAGATGGAACCATCAGCTTTGGCAATTACAAATTAGACACCAAGAGCAAGCTTGATAATTTTGAACATGCGGGAGATTTATATAAAATCAAAACATTCTATGAGATCACCAAGTTAGAGCGCAACGGTTCTTTTGTCTATGAGTCCGTGCCGGGAACTGCAGTGGAGCATTTTTCTGCGAAGCATAACGGGGTAGAATTTATGGTATCCGGAGATAAAGACGCGCAGATTACCGTTCAGTTAGAAGATGATACCGAGTATGAGGTATACGTGGACGGCGTTGCAGTGGGCGGCATGAAGACCAACATGAGTGGCAAGCTGGTTGTCAGTGTAGAGTTAAGCGAGGGTGTTACCTGTCAGGTTAGGGTGGTAAAACACTAAACATCCTCTGACAGGAGGGATATACATATATGGCAAAGGCAAAGACAACCGTATTTTTCTGTAAAGAATGCGGTTTTGAATCCAGTAAATGGCTTGGACAGTGTCCCGCCTGCAAGGAGTGGAATACGCTGGTGGAGGAGCCGGTGGCGAAAAAAATGCCGACTGATCGCTCTGGCGCTGTTTCCCGGCACGTACTGGCGAAGCCTGTAAAGCTGGAGGAAGTGTCCATAGAAGAACAGGATCGGATCTCCACCGGATATCCGGAACTGGACCGTGTACTGGGGAGCGGCATTGTAGCCGGCTCCCTGGTTTTAGTTGGTGG
>JBNMLY010000247.1:0-1677 GCA_050875065.1 Otoolea sp.
GCATAGTTCTCTGCCGGAAGACCAAATGCATCCCATCCCATCGGATGAATAACATAGTGACCTTTCAGCATCTGATAACGGCTCCACACATCAGAGATGACATATCCTCTCCAGTGGCCTACATGAAGTCCGCTGCCGGACGGATACGGGAACATATCCAGACAGTAATATTTCGGCTTCTTGCCGTCGTTGACATTGATCGGGTGTTTTTCCCAGTTCTCACGCCATTTTTTCTCAATGGCGCTGTGGTTGTAACCAGCCATTTTTCTTCCTCCTGAATCCCGTGCACGGTCTTCCCCGTCAAATGATCCGCGATTTTTCGCATTTTATCATTTCTCCGGTTCCCATGCACCTGAATGTACGTTCGCTCGGTGATTTCCGTGAACATCACTTGAAGATCTTCCCCCTCAAAACGTTCCTATTCTTTTTCTTTATAATATATCTGAAACTCTCATCTCGCCAAGAGCCCTCATACAATAAATCCGAATAAAAAAACGCGTCCCCGGAATCTCTCTCGATTCCAGAGACGCGGGGAAATTGTCCTCTTCATGACCTCGCGCGGTACCACTCTGCTTCATGCCTTGCATGCACTCTTTGGATCTGTAGGGCTGCGAGCCGCGCCTTACGGCAGCAGATCCTCTTCCTCTGACGGGGGATTCCGTTCTGTCTTACTGACCGGCGTCTTTCCTCGCTTCTTGCAAAGACGTCCGATGTTGGGCAGACCGCTCCAAGACCAGTTCCGCTCTCTTCTTCCGCTGCCTCGCACCATCCGGCAGTTCTCTGTGTGGATCCAAAAGCGTACTCCTTCTCTTCACTGCGTTTACGCTGACTTTAAATCTAGCATATCGAACCGGTAATGTCAAGATTTATCACTCAAAATCTGCAAAATCAGCCCCACCGCGATATTCAAATCGATGCTCACAAAAACTTCCTTTTTGATCGGGCAACTTATTTTTTTATCATAAATTTGCAAAAAAGTGTATATTTAAAAGTACTGGTTGCACAAATGAGCCAACTATGATAAGATAAAAACACTGTCAAAGGAGACACTGCTTTCGGGCGTCGTGTCTCCTTTTTCTAGTTTACCAGGGAACGTGGTAGCGATCTATTAAAGAAAAAAAGAAAATGACATTGGCGATGAAAATCTTCATCGCACTCGTCCTGGCGGTTGTCGCCGGACTCCTGCTCCAGAGTCACGCATCCTTTGCGGAGACCTTCATCAAACCATTCGGTACAATCTTCTTAAACTTGGTAAAGTTCATCGTTGTTCCGATCGTTTTATTCTCAATCATGTGCGGAATCATCTCCATGAGTGACATCAAAAAAGTCGGCGCGATCGGTCTGAAAACCGTAGTTTTCTATCTGTTCACCACAGCATTTGCCGTCACGATCGGTCTGACCGGCGGAAACCTGTTTAAATCCCTGTTTCCGGTCATCGCAACCACAGACCTTTCCTACGAGGCAGCGGAGGCAACTTCCTTTATGGACACCTTAGTCAACATCTTTCCGTCCAACTTCGTGTCTCCTATGGTAAATGCAAACATGCTCCAGATCATTGTCATGGCAATTCTTCTCGGCTTTGCCATCATTCTGGTCGGAGAAAAAAACATCCGTGTCGTAAATGCCTTCAATGACCTGAATGAGATTTTCATGAAGTGTATGGAGATGATCTTAAAC
>JBNMLY010000248.1:0-1617 GCA_050875065.1 Otoolea sp.
ACCGTCGATTTTCAAGTAAGCGCCGAAACCGGCCATCGCCATCGCACCGTAGGCGTTGACACTCGACTGTACCAGCACGTTTGAGAAAGAAATAACCGTATTCTGGATACCTGCCGGAAGTCCAACGCGGATGATTTTGACGGCGGAACGCTTGTGAATGCGGATTTTCCGCAGATCTACCCGGTAATTTTCCGGAGTCCGCATCAGATAAGCCAGTGCCAGAATGCTGGAGAGAACCTGACTCATATCGGTTGCGATGGCAGCGCCCTCGACGCCCATTCCCATACCGGCGATCAGCACCAGATCCAGTACGATGTTGATTCCGGCGGCGCAAGCCAGGTAGATCAGGGAACGTCTTGAATTGCCGACGGCATTTAAGATACCGGCCGCCATGTTGTAGAGGACGTTAAACACGATGCCGAACGAGTAAACCCGCAGGTACAGGGTCGAATCCGGCATGACTTCATCCGGGGTTCCCATCCAGCTAAGAAGCTGCGGGCTTAGCGCGATTCCGGCGACCGTCAGGACGAGTCCCAGAATCAGCGCGATCGCGAGGGAGGTGTGGACGGAATGTCCGACATTCTCATCGTCGTGTGCGCCCAGATACTGGGAGACGATGACACCGGCGCCGACCGACGCGCCCATACTGAAGGAAATCAGCAGGTTGATCAGCGAAGTGCTGGAACCAACCGCCGCCAGCGCGTTGCTGCCGACGCAGTTTCCGACGATGATCGAATCGACTGCGTTGTACATCTGCTGGAGCAGATTTCCTAAGATCAGCGGAATGGAAAAAAAGAGTATCTGTTTCCAGATACATCCCTCGGTCATGAGCACCGCGCCTGTTTTTTTCGCACCATTTGTACCGGGTGCGTGATTATTCTTGAATTTCTGAAATACCATTTCTTATCCCTCTTTAATAAACATTGCAGATTTTGTCATAAAATGCTACAGTAATAACAAATGTTAAAGGTTTTCAAATGTTTTCATATTATATGTTTGATGTAATTGAATGGACGTGTTCCATAATTGATAGATTTACTATAGATTTACAGCTGCCATTCGATACAGATTGTACCACAATTTTCCAGAAAGTCACGTAATTTTTGAGTTACTGTTCATGCATACGTGACCATACGGCATTTTCAGTTCCCAAAGTGCCTATCTGCGAACAATTTTTTTCATGAAAGGAGACTTCCTATGCGCCTTCTGATTGTCCGCCATGCGGATCCTGATTACTCGATTGATTCACTGACCCCGGCCGGCTGGGAGGAGGCAAAGCTTTTGGCTGAACGCCTGACGCCGCTTCCGGTGGCGGCCTACTATGTATCGCCGCTGGGGCGCGCGAAAGATACGGCGTCCCTGACGCTAAAAAAAGCCTGCCGCACGGCCGAAACCTGCGACTGGCTGCGTGAATTTGCCCCGCAGGCGGTGCATCCGGGAAAGGATTCCGGGCACTGCGTCTGGGACTGGCTGCCGGATGCGTGGATGGCGGAGCCGAAGTATTTTGAGAAAGATCACTGGTTTGAGACGGAGATCTTTCAGAATGCTCATGTAAAGGAAGAGTACGACTGGGTAACCGGAGAACTGGATCGGCTGCTGGAACGGCACGGATATGAG